>CAXYYI010000001.1:0-30729 GCA_964293055.1 uncultured bacterium
ACTCATAGATCGACAATATGACATACTTCATGTGTGAAAATTTCCCGAAATTCTTGGACTGATACTATGGCTTGTGTGTGAATAGTAATTGTCTTACTTCATCACCATCATCTACGTTCTCATGATATAGGAGAGAGTGTAATAGAAAATAATGTATCTGTGAGTTTTTTAATATCTGGAAGTGCTGTTTTAAGTCAATGTAATACTTGTAAGATGCTTGTATAGTATTGCGTTTTTTGTTTCGTTGTATACCCATCTATAAAACGGATTTTTTCGCAGACTCATAGAGTAGTACAAGTTATTGTGCTATTACTTATTGAGGTATTTGATTTGATGATAGTTGGTTTTTTATTTATCTTTTGCTGATTTGTTGTTATAGTGGTGCTTGTTGGAGAATTTTGCGGCGTAGGATTATTGTAAGATGTTTCTGTAGTATTATTGTTACCAATTTGTGTTGCTCCATTGATAAATACCACAGGTAAATTATTTATAATACTATTTGGTGCGCTATATAACTTATTTGTCACAGTATTGTCTTCTTGTGCGTTACTTCCTTGAGAACCAGTTAGTGCAGGGAAAGCTAAAACAATACTAAAAAATAAAATAGCATAAACTATACTTAGTGAGAGGATTTTTTTACGCTTTTGTATGTTGGTAACTTGCATAATACTCAATATCAGTAAATGGATTAATTGTAGAATTACTACTAATTATATCTAAAGCGCCTATAGAGTCAAATTCTAGACTATGTGCTATACATTGCATACAGAAATTGTACGATCATATAAGTACATAAGCCGTTTTTCATAATGTTTGTTGGATTATTTTTCACGCTCATCAGGTAATGTGTTCTGCAGCCAAAAAACAGTCTTTATATGCACTGCTTTTATGAAGTGAAACAATGAGTTGTTGTGCAGCCTGCTTAGAAGGTGCTATAATACATAATTTAGGATTTGATCAGACAGTTATATCTTTTCGTTTTTGTATACTTGTACGTTGAATAAGGTCTCAAGGCAGAGTAGCTAGTGTCGGTATTTTTGTGTCTAATGCAGAAAAATATGATACATTATATCTATCAAAAAAAATGTGTATATCATCTCGTGTGGTATATGAGTCTTCTGGTTGTAATATAAACCATTCTTGTCGTTGAGCTCGTTTACGTTGGATTATAACTGGATTATCCAGTAGTGTCGCAATATGATTATAGTGCTTTTCTAAAAGTACTATATCTTGTGTATCATAAAATGTATGACATGCATTCAAATAACTTTCTATATGACGTCGCATACTCATTGACTTATAAAAGTATGTACTTTCATTAATTGATAACAATGATACATTCTCAGTTTGTGCATCAAGACATAATTTTGCAGCTTCTCATCAAAAAATTCATAGAAAAATATAATATGTATCACGCATGTGATCAAGGATATCTGTTTTTACTCATAGTAATTCATACTTGTATACAAAAGCATCAAGTAGCGTCGCAAGTTCATAAAGATCATATCATTTGTATTTTCGTCTTTTCCAGTTATCAAATAATCGTTCTTTATCTCGCATAATAATATGTTGTTCTGGTGGGATATTCCCTTGATCAACTGCTTCAAAAAGATCAGTATGTGTATATATTTTTTTTCTAATATCACGATGTATTTGCAAACGCATCGCATGCGTGAAGAGTATATCATTATTATTGATGATCTGATACGAACTGTGATTCTCTTGTGTATGCAATATATATTTTATAGCACAATATCGTTCTCGCAGAAGATAAGATTGCTTTGTGAAAAAATGATGAAACGTTTGAGAGTCGAATGCTATTTGTTCATGAAGTGGTGTCATAACTCATAATTTTGCAAGTCTCTTTTGCGCTAATAGAACTTTGGGATGGTGAGAAAATGCTAAACATTGATAATCAATTTGTATATTTTTGAGAATAGTCTCAAAATAGCTATTACCAATATATCGTTGTCATATAGGAAATGACTTTGTATCAACTATTTTTCTTATTTGTTGTACTGGAGCACTGAGTAATGGAATCTCTTTGAGCAGATGAATTGTATCATTTTTATATGATAGACACAATGGTAATCAAACATTAGTGCGTTTACATATTTCCCACAAGTAAGGAAACCCATAGAGTATACTTTCTAATTTTTTTGTTAACTGAAAAAAAATAGCACCTGTAAGAATACTATCACCGAGTGCATCATGAAATTGTACTGTTGGTGGTGTAGATAGTATATTTTTTCATAATATCTCTAGTGCATAACTAGGAAGATATGGATAGAGTGATTGTGATAATGGAAACGTATCTATAGATGTATACATATCATATTTACCATAGCGTTGTATCATAGCAATATCAAAATCGACAGAGTGTCATATGACAACACTGGTTGGTCCAAAAAAAGCCTCTATTTTATCTGCTATATCTCACCAGCTTGGCGCAGTTTCTAGCGCTTCTATGCTGATTCCTGTGATCATACCGACAACATCATGCAGTTTTTCAGTATTAGTTGGTTTGATGTATGAAGAAAATTGCTGTACAATATCTCCTTGTGCAGTATATTCAACAATTCAAATTTGTATAATTTCATCATGTTTTCTGTCCAAACCTGTTGTTTCTACATCAAACACTATATATCTTATATTATCACGTAGTATCATATATATACCATAGTGTTCTCCTTATCAGATGCAATCAGAAATCATGAAAGATTCAATTGAAAAACACATAATAAACACTACAGTATCAGGCATGACAATTCGTATTCTTCCTGATTATATTATCAATAAATTGAAAGCTGGAGAGATTGTAGAAAGACCAGCGAGTATATGTAAAGAACTTATTGAAAATGCGCTTGATGCGCACGCTTCTCATATTGTTTTAAGTGTAAATGGATGAGGTAAAGATCGTATCCAACTTGATGATGATGGAGTAGGTATTGCACAAGATGATATTCCACTTGTTTTGACAAGATATGCAACAAGTAAAATACAAGATGAAGATGATTTATATGCATTATCATCATATGGATTTCGTTGAGAAGCGCTTGCAAGTATTGCCGAAGTTTCACAAGTTACGCTGATTTCAAAGACCAACACAGATACAGTTGCAACAAAATTATCGAATGCTGGTTGAGCTATTTCTATGATTCCCACAACGGTTGCAGGTATACAGTGAACAACAATTATTATAGAAAATCTTTTTTATAATACACCAGTACGTCAAAAATTCTTAAAGTCATCACAAACAGAATACTTCTACTGTTATGATATGTTTTTGGGGTATGCACTTATGCATTGGGATAAACATTGGGCATTCTATAAGGACAGTAAGCTTATCTATGACCTTCCGGCGTGTCCAGATTTTCTTGAAAGATTTCGCCAACTTTTTAAAGATGAACGAGTAGATCATATTCGCATCTTAGATTTTGACAATAGTGCCTTGAGATTATATGGTATATTTTCTGATGCTGCGCTGACATTCTGATCACCAGAACATATTAAATTATATGTAAATCAACGTCCAGTACAGGATAGAATACTCAAAAAAGCAATTATGCAAGCATATGATAGACAACTTGCTGGAGGCTTATATCCTTTAGCATTCTTATTTGTAGATATTGCGCCTGATGCGGTCGATGTCAATGTGCATCCAAGAAAACAGGAAGTGCGTTTTGCTGATCCAGGTTCTCTATACCAATGTGTCTTGCAGGCTATTCGTCAAACACTTGGAGATCAAAAAATTATGCAGGTTGATGCAACACAACTACAACAATTAGCATCTTCATCATTTACGCATCACTCTTTGTATAAAGATACTGGTACGTGAGCAAGCAGTTTTACCAATACTTTTGCGAACACACCGTTGCCATTTGCGTATCAACCACATGTTACTATAGACTCAGCAACTGCTAGTGGTGATGCTCTTATTGTAGAGCAATATACAACAGGTTCTGCGCTACCAACACAGTGGCGTGTTATTTGACAGTTGTGGGATATGTATATTCTTTTGGAAGATAATGATTATCTCTATATTGTTGATCAACATGCTCTTGCAGAGAGAATTGCTTATGAACGTATGAAACAACAAGCAGTCACAAATACGACAGTACATACACTATTGCAACCAGTATGAGTCCATGTTTCTCCATGATTTTTGGTGACACAATATGAAGAAGTTTTACAAACATTGTGATTTGATATTGGTGTCTTATCTGATACACAAATTGCTATTTATTGAGTACCATCATTTTTTGCAGAGTATACTGATGATCTAGAAAATATTGTCCGTATTATTATGACAGTAGATAATCCACAATATGATCAGATAGCTGATGCAATTTTTGCGCAAAAAGCTTGTAAGGCATCAATCAAAGCATGACAACGTCTTCATCCACAGGAAATGCAATCACTGATTACGCAGTGATTAGAAACAATTCCATGAATGTTTGTTTGTCAGCATGGTAGACCATTTATGTGGCGTTTCGACAAATCTGATATGGATAAAATTTTTGATAGAGTGTAAAAATCGATGATTATATATATTATATAATATTGCTAACAAAAGATAGTATAATGATATGAAACAAATGATACGCCTCGAGGAGCGTTGCGGAAAAAATCTAAATAAGCCATTATATTCACTTGCCCTGCAAATTCTCTCGGCTTTATCATTTGTATTTCATATCTAAGTTAATAATACCTATTATCTTTTACTCCAAGAAATTTGTTATTGCAGAACAGAGCTCAACAGTTCTTATAGTATCAAAAATGTAATCGACTCTACTACAGAAACGTAGTTCTTTTGCATCATTTGTTCCACAACCAGCAGAGTCTCAGTTTGCACAATTTAATAAAGCTCATCAAGGGATTGCATCATTTTTATTGTATAATCAAACAATATTTATACCTCTTCGATATCTTCCATATCTTGTTTGAAATTCTGGAGTTCCGCTTGTGAAATTACTACAGTGATCCCATGTTTCTCCTTGGAGACACATTCTGAAGGGTATAGAGTCTCACTCTATCCCAGTATTTTCATTGTATGATACAACACGAAGTTCGCTATTGATTCATGAAAGTACACGAGCCCCAGTTGCATAATATGGATCACTCTCATTCATCTTCGAAAGGATGGTCCAAGAAGTACCAATTCAATCTGGAGTAATTCGTGAAATATTTTCACAATCTGTAACTCAAGCATTTGGTCTACTAGCCAACCAGCATTGATCTTTTTTACTTGCAAACATTTTCCAGTTTGTATCTCTTATGTTGTATACATATTCTACTCACTCTCTTGCAAGATTGATTGCAACAATTTGTGATTTTGTTGAATTAGTTAGTTTTGTCGCATATTGTAAGATGCCAATTACCGAAATAAGTCCAACTCAAATGACAAGCATCCCAATTACAATCTCGATTAGTGTAAAAGCTTTTTTTTGTAGAGAAACACTACTATTTACAAGAGAAATATAGTTTATTAGTTTAGCGTTCTGGGGTTGAGTTGATTGTTGCATAATATATGAAATATGAAAACAAAGTTGCAATTACAGTAGGTTTTCGTACAAAAATTGCAATTGTTTTATTTCACAATTCTCATCCTATGGCAATACGAGAATATTTCGTTTTGGGAGCAGTGGGTATATTATCTGTTTTTTCTCTAGCAATCTGACTTGAGAAAATGATGAAAATTATATTAGGTAACTATCTTTTAACAGCATTGTGCCTCGCACTTAGTCCTACTATAACAGTGTTGACTGGACGAGTTACTGTACAAGCACCAGATGTGCAACAGTCTATTTGATTTTTATTCACAAATACAACAATTGTAATATTGGTGGTTTATTTACTTATGCTCATTTTGATTTTTGTCAGATCACGTATTCATATTGGTATGAATCTCTCTGGTCCAGCAAAAATTGCAATGCTCATACTTGCAATACCAATGACGATTTTAAGTATTATTCTTACGTTAGAAATAGCTGTGTTGTGACTCCAAGCCTTTGATATGATAGCTCTTAAGGTATTGGCATCTTCGATGCCGGTTTCATTGATATATAAGCAGTTTGTTATGTATACACCTGTGATAATTGCTATTCATGCTGTAATTACTGTTCTTATGTTATCAAACATATCACTTCTTCCTAAAAAATGAGGTGGATTTGTTGGAGTAGAGGAGTAAATAAGGTTGCAATTTAAGGAGTATTTTATATTATAGACAGATAAGTTCTTAGTGTTTTTATATCATTTTGTGTACAGATATGTCTCAAACAATGCTTCAAAAAACTCTTGTTGTACTCAAACCAGATGCAGTAAAAAGAGGTCTTATTGGTGAAATTATTAGTCGTTTTGAAAAGGTTGGACTACATCTTGTTGCTATGAAAATGGTATGGGTGGATGATGAACTCGCTCACAAACACTATGAAGGTATTGGTACTATGATCACTCGTTATGGTCAAGAAATCTTTTCAATCAATGCTGACTATATGAAATCAGGACCAGTTATTGCTATGATTTGGGAAGGTATGGACTCTATCGAAGTAGTGAGAAAAATGGTAGGTTCTACAGAACCTAAAGCATCACTTCCAGGGACTATTAGAGGAGATTATGCTCACAATAATTATGGATATGCAAATGCTCAAGGAGCTTGGCTTACAAACCTTATTCATGCTTCTGCAAATGCTGAAGAAGCAGCAGATGAAACTGCATTATGGTTTGGTAGTGAAGAAATGCATGATCATGAAATGGTTGGACAACAATTCAAGAGAGGACATAAATAATTTAAAAGAATACATCTGACATCTCCCATTACGCTGATACTTATTGGTGTGATGGGCATTGTCACATGTGTGACAAAAGCTACGTATCGAGCGTGGCATTTACATCGTATATATACTATTATGAAACAAGGAATTCATCCACAATACCACAGAGACGTGGTAGTAAACTGTATCTGTGATAATACATTTACAATTGCATCAACTATGCCAGGACCTATCAAGGTAGAAAGTTGTCCAGCTTGTCATCAAGCATATAACAAAGGACTTCAAGTAAAACAAATCTCTAAAGGTCGTATGGAAAAATTTGCAGAAAAAATGAAGAGAATTGAAGCTGCAAAGAAAGCATAATTCCAAAAGGTATTATTGGAGCAAACAATACTCTTATATATTATAAAATAACTTATTCTTATTTCTTATATATAATTTAGATGTTGTGGAGAACATATCTACTAAACCGTTTGGTATGACAGCGCGACATCATATATATGATTGGAAGACATCCGGTGGTATACGCAAAAGTAGTAATACAGTATATCGCCGTTTTTGCATTATTATTTTTCTTGCGAAGAGTAATACGTGTGCGAATACCAGGAGATCTAGCAGTTATTGTATTTGGTAGTGTTATTGGTATTATATATCTCGTTGGAGTTTACATGATATTACGTTCATATTTTGATGTAATGGTCGCAACTAAAACACATTTGTATATTGTACTGTGGGATTCATTCTTTAAGTATCATATCAAAATTATTACTCGATCATCAATTCAGGATATTTCGTTTTTACCAGCATCAGGATTGTCTGTCTTACGAAAAGACTCAAATATAACTATTGCAACTGAGCAAGATGATATGATTTCTTTTGATCATGTCTATCAAGCAGATCAAGTTGTTAGAAATCTATATGATATTCGTTCTGAATACACTCATCCAGAAGTTGAAGAAGATACTGAACAGCATGATGATGAAGGAAATACAACGGATGATGAGAAATTTAAGATACTTGTAGAGACATTAGGTGAAGTTATTGTTGATTATATGAAGAAAAAAGAGTAGTATATGTGAAACCGACCATGAGTCGGATACCCGAAGGGTATAATCATTAATATACTCTTATATCGTTAATAATTTTTTATTCTATCCTTATTAAAAACAGTATGTTTAAAGCATTATGAATGGCATTGGTATATCGTCCGATATTTAATATTTTGATTTTGCTCCTCTTAGCATTTCAGTGAAATTTGGGATGGTCTATTATAGTTTTGACTCTGATTATTAGAGGTTTATTGTGGAATACAACAAAACAACAATCTGCTATGCAACAAGGTATGGGAGATATGCAGACAAAACTCAAAGAGCTTGAAGAAAAATATAAAGATGATCCACAGACTCTTGCACAAGAGTCTGTGAAAATTATGAAAACTGGTGGTATGGCTCCATTGAAGTGATGTCTTGGATTGCTTGTACAATTACCAATTTTTATTGGTCTGCTTTATGTTATTAGATCATTTGCATCAAATCAGGTGGACGCAGGTAGTATATATAGTTTCTTGGTGCCACTTGCAGGGAAATTTACAGATCTTGTAAATGTGAATCATTACTTCTTAGGTATGGATCTTTTTGCTAATCATAATATAGCACTTACAGTCATTTGATGTATATTTGTCTATGCACAAACAAAACTCACAATGCTTTCGCAAGCGCAACAACCTAAGGCACAACCTATGATATGACCTGGAGGACAAGCTATGCCAGATATGCAAAAAATGATGTGACCTATGAATCTCTTTATGGTATTTATGATGGGAACATTTATCTGGTCAACACAAAATGGTGTTGGTCTTTACCTTGTTGTGACGACAATCTTTTCTGTTGTACAATATCTTATTCAAAATCGAGAAGTAGTAAAAATAGCATGGATCACAAGAGGAGTTGATACAGCAAAAATTGTGAATAAGAAAGGATAAAATGTACTATCTAAAAGTATAAAAAAACGCACCAATGAGTGCGTTTTTTTTAGATTATATTTTTATTATTACTCTTTCATTGCTTTGACGATTTGTGCTAATGTTGTAATACCAACAGCTCTTCTTGTACGTTCTGTTCATTGGTCATCAAGATAGATAAGTGTATTTTGCTGTGTTACTTTGAATGATTCTACTAGTGCTTTGTTTGCTGTATAGTCAATTCTTAGGATAATACTTTTTGCAGGTACACGATCAACTCTTGCTTGAATGTCTTTGTCGAGTGCTTGATCTGTTGGGTCCTGTGGGTCGTAAAAGTAAAGAACTACTTGTTTACCATCGCCGAGTGCTTGTTTTGCTGTTTGTGGGAAAAAGGGCTTATATTCTCCACCACCTTCATAGTCGAATCATGCGATATCTCATGAAGAAATTGTGATATCATTACCAGTATTTGTGTCACTACCAGTTTGTGTTTGTCATAGAAGATCAGCAACTGAACCAGAATTTTGTATTACTGGTGGTACAGTAACTTCTTCTTTACCAAATTTTTGCCATACTACATAGAGCAGTACTGCTAGGATACACAGTAGGAGTGTACTAATAATTGTTCTTTTCATTGTGTTTTTATGAGTAATAAACTTCTTGTAATCTACCTAGTTACCTTGTTATTGCAAGTAAAAAATATAGTATAGTGTAGTTTTAGTTATATATCCTGGTTATTTATGTATCAAAAATATCAATCTCCATCTATGAAATACCACAATACTGATAAAAAAACTTTCAAAATAGGAAGATATATTATTTGAGCTCTTATCCTGATAATATTATATAAATTTTTCTTTCCTACAACAATTACACCACCAAAAAATATTATCTTGCAAAAATGACAAACAGTGCAACAATTTTTTGCACCATTATCTGTAGCAGAAAGAACTCGTATGAAAATATATATGGCAACACATAGTGTTGATACAAAAAATGTCCAAGCAGGTACATATATTTTTTCTTGATCCTATACACCATCTGATTATATCAATACTATTATTGGATGACCAACAAATGAGTATATTCGTTATACTATGTTGGAAGGATGGTCGTTGTATGATATAGACGCAGATATGACAAAAAAATGAATTATTACAGCATGAGAATTTTTAGCAAAGACTGAAGATACATCATATATTCAAAGTCTTACAGCTAAATTCCCATTTCTTCAACAAGAAAAACCATTGACGACCCTTGAATGATTTCTTTATCCAGATACGTATCATTTATCAAATGATATGAATCCAATAGATGCGCTTGTACAAGTTTCTCTTAAGAGATTTAACGAAAAAATATACTCTCTACGAACTTCCCAAAATAGTTCATTTGTTGCAAGAGTACAAACGCAAGGTGTGACACTATCATTTCCATGAGCGCTTGCGCTTGCTTCAGTTATTGAAAAAGAAGAAAGAAATAATACAGCAAAACCTACTATTGCAGGAATATTTATAAATAGGCTAGCACAAGGAATTCAACTAGGTGCAGATATTACATTATGTTATGGACGTCAAGAACCATATGAAACATGTACTCCATCTAAAATCGTAGCATATCTTCGTGATGATACAAATATGTATAATACAAGAATTCATAAATGATTGACTCCAACACCAATTTCAAGTGTTACGGCAGAGACATTTTCTTCACTTATGAATTATAAAAATACTTCATATTTATTTTACTTACATGATATGAAGTGAAATATCTATTATGCAGAAACAAATGCTCAACATGAAGAAAATAAGGCAAAATATTTGCAGTAAAAATGCACATAAAATTTGATTGACATTTAGCTTTGTATAAGTACTTTTTGAAGTATGAAAAAACAATCTCACTCATACTGACGATTATCTCATGTACAAGAACATCTTGCAGCTTTTGTTATAGCTACGTTATTTGTCTGAGGTGTTATTGGTATAGTTGTATATCGTGATGCACTTTTTGCAGATATTACAGGAGCATCACAATCTGCAATAAATACTAATCCAACAACATCACAATTACCATTAGTATATAAGATAGCTGATGGATCTTTGCAGATTATAACAACAAAAACGTTTAAGGATGTAAAATCTATGACATTTTTTGTTGTGTTTGACCCAAAGAATGTCCTCTTACAACTTGAAAAAGCAAGTTCATTATATCAATATACATATGCTCCTGGTATGGAAACTATGGTGCAGATTACACTTATGATAAAAAATACTATTCCTGAAAACACAGTGATTTATACACTACCAGTAAATGGTAGTATTGAAAATGTAACTATCGCAAATGCCGGTATATTATGGCAGGATGATGTATTTGAAACACTTGCAATCCAAAAAAAATAATCGTTGCCTATGATAGTATTATAATGTTCTTATCTCTCTTCTATTTATACCTCTTGTTGAAACATGACATTCAAAAAGTTATTTACTCTTCTTACTGTGTCTATATTCTTGGTGCAATCAACATATGCAGCATCAGTAGCATCTTTTGTAGTAGAAGTAAATCCATCTACTGCGTGAATTAATCAAGCAGTAGACTTAACAGTAAAAGCTGTTGATAGTAATGGTGCTGTTGTCAAAGACTATGCAAATAATATTTTTATAGAAGTACCAGCAATCAAAGATCTCCAAGATGTGAGTCTACCAAGTGATGGTATCTATACATTTTCTGCACAAGACCAATGACAAAAAACTTTCTCAAAATGATTAACAATTAAAGCGCCAGGTACATATACTGTACAAGTGAGTGATATAGAAAATGAAGCTATTAAGTGACAAGCACAAATTGTCGTGCAAGCTGGTAGTACAGAACCAACAACTCAAGGAACAATGACTATTTCATCTCCACTACCAAATGCTACTGAAACAAATAGTACAGTAAGTGTTGTGGGAAATGCATGAGTTAAAAACGCAAAAGTAGAAGTCATGCTAAATGGAACAAAAGTAAAAGAAGAACAATCAAATCAAAATGGAGATTTCACTGCATTTGTCACTGATCTTACTCCATGACAATATACGCTGAAAACAGTTGTTAAAGATGTAAATAATAATGTTTTAGCTAGTTCTGCTGATATACCATTTACATATCAAGCTGCACAATTAGGAGATATTAAAGCATTTGATGTTCTACCAAGTAAAACATTGAAACAATGACAAAAAGCGACATTTACAGTACGTGTATGAAATGATACAACAAGTGTTGAGTTGATACTTCGTAGCGCATGAGGTAAAGAAATGAAATTACCTTTGGATAAAATGCAAGATGGTGTTTTCCAAAAACAACTTCTTATGGATACAGCAGAAACATATACAGTTAGTGTTGCATATAGTATGGGAACAGAAAAGAAAACACAAGACAATGCTGCAACTATAACAGTACTAGAAGGGAAAGGGATCAGAGAGGTGACATATAAGATTGATCCAATTGATAAAACAGCATTGGCGTTGGAATGGAAACCTATTGGACAAGTAGATTACGTCTTAGTACAATATGGTACTGAAAAAGATGCGCTTGCATCAAGTATGGTGCTCACAGGGACAACATGACAACTTCTGGGTCTTGATCTTGGAAATAAGTCATACTATATGAGACTCTTCCCAGCAAATGAGAAAGGGGATATTGCATGAGAACCATCTGATATTATTTTGGTAGAACAACTACAAGGATCAGCTCCTGTTTGTAGAGTAGAGTGAATTGTTGTGTCAACAACAAAAATATGAGATCAATACTTCCTTACGCGAACTGCTGCAGAAAACGCAGAAAGATATATCATTTATCGCTCTGATAGACCGGTGAGATCAATTGCAGAAATGCAAAAAGTAGGGGAAACATCTGATCTAAAATTCCCATATCCATTTGACCCACAAGCCAAAACAGAAGGATATGCATACTATGCTGTTGTTGCAGTCTGCCAAGATGGAAATGCAGTACAACTATGAGATGCAAAAAAAGTAAAAGTATGACCTGCAACAAATGCTATTCTGCTTCTTCTTATCTCATGAATGATATTTGGTATTTATCGTATGAGAAAATTAAGTAATTAAAGTATATTAGTATATTGTCCTTATTATAGAAAAACTCCTCATAGTAGAGGAGTTTTTTATATATAATATTATGTGTTAGTCTACTTTTACAGAGATTTTTCCGATAATACTGTCTCAATATGATACGATAAGATCAGATGATCCACTATCTTTAGCCTCAATGAGTGATACTACTTTCCCTTCACTAACATATCTTATGACACGAGGAGAAAGCATTACATTTTGTTTTGATGGAGTAATTGAAATTTCTTTATCAAGTACTCATGCAAATTCCTTTCCATTCTTATCCTTGATAACAATACCAATACTACTAGATCATCCTTTTTTGAGACTGTTTCAGAAGTTAGATACAATTGATATTGTGTATTTTTTCAAGAAATCTTCGCTTGAAGTGATATTATTACTTGAAAGGGAAGTACCAACTTGTGTTATAGTAGGAGCTACTTTTACAGGAGTTACGGTTTTTACTATTGTAGGTTGTTTTGGTGTTGTAACGACTGTTTTTGGAGTTTCTACTACGGTTGGTGCTAGCGCTACGATTTTAGGTTTAGTGTTTTTTATAAGACTTCTTGTTACTACTTTACTCGTAGGAGCAGCTGTTAATGTAGGTGCTGGAATGATACCATTGTATTCAATAAATGCAATTGGATCAACTGTTCTTGCAAAGAGAGACTCTCTACATAATCCTTTTTCTACAATATCATAGTCGTTCGTTTTTGGGTAATCAAGACATCCTTGGAAAGCATATGTATTGTCTTTTGTCTTATTGATTGCAAAGTGAAGATGATTTCCCCAAGCCATTCATTCATGTCCCATTGTCCCAATTTGTACTCCTTCTTTGATAGTATCTCCTTCTTTGACACTATAACTTTCTAGATGTCCATAGATAGAATATACTACTGATTTATCTGATAATATATGTTTGATTGTTACGAGATTCCCATAACCATATGTTGCTCTTGCTCTTACAATTTCTCCGTCTTCTACTGCATAAATTGGTGTTCCTTCAGAACTTACTATATCTACTCATTCATGCGTCCCTTTTGACATATCCCATCCATCAGAATACGGTGCTCACCAAAGTACCGAATATATTAATCTTGTTGTTTGATTATCTTTATATGCAGCGTAGTTTGCTCTAGCAATAACTGGTAAAGCCATTTTACAATCTGCTGAAAGTTTGCTCCAGTGATCTTGCTTACATGACGGTTTTGCTACTTCTTTTACAGGATAAGACCATGCATAAGAAATATTGTCATAGAAAAATCCTGTTGCTTGTATACAGAGTACAGTTCGTATAGCTACTTTTTTTCGCAAGTGAGGGCGTCTGCTCATGTGTTTATGTATATGGTAAACTATATTTGTATACATATTATATATAAAATATTAAATTTGTCAAAAATATGGTGAGTATTTTGAAAATATTATTATCGTTGTTGTTAGTATAAAGGATTTTCTTTGTCTATCATTTGTCATAGTTTTTTCTTTGTTTTTTAGCAGGCACATATATATAGAATAACCCTTTATGTATTATATATGAAAAAGTCTATGATCCAAAAAAGTTGTGAAACACTACCTTGATCTCAAAAAAAAGATATAGACAAAATAGAAATAAAACACATGGTATTGGATAATATTTCCCTCAAGGATAATAATCCACTTCGATCAAAAATTTCTCAAATTAAACCGAATATTAAAAAAATATATTATCAGTGAAATATAGGCTTGTTGGATAAGAAAATTTGTGCTATTGTTGGTCCAAGACGTATGAGTCAGTATGCTCAAGATGTCTTACAAAAATTATTTAAAATATTACACTCACATGATCTTGTAACTATCTCATGAGCTGCAGATGGTGTTGATACTATGACACATTTACTATCATGTGACTATAATATACCAACAATTGCAGTGCTGGGAGGCGGCATAGAATACTACTATACGACAACTAAAAGAGGGCTTTTGGAAAAAATTATAGCATCATGATGACTTATTCTATCTGAATATGAAAAATCTGTATCTTCGAGACCATATATGTTTCCTGCTCGTAATCGTATAGTTGCTGGGTTTTCTGATTGTGTCTTTGTTCCTGAAGCACAACATAAATCAGGTTCTTTGATTACTGCTTCATATGCCAAAAAAATGCATATTCCTGTATATGCACCTATGCAAAATATTTTTTATGCTAGTTCATGATGAACTAATCAGGCTATCGTAGAAGGAACTATACAACCTTTATCACAACTACAAGATTTTGTCCAAATACATTTTAAAAAGAGGATTGATTATATAAGTGAACAAAATTTGTCATCAACATGATTGCAAAAATATTCACAAGAAAGTATTGTGTCAGATAGTATAATTACAGATGAAAATGTTGTAGACTATCTTATACAAGATATGCAGAAAAGATTATTTGATTAGTATACTTCTATAATACCATTCCTATAAGATAGTAGGGAATTGTATAAAATGATTTTTCTTGAAATACATCTTCAGCAGATGTTGAAAGAGATGTTTTATAGAGTGTAGCAACTTGCTCTCCATACTGTTTCATAAATCCATTATAGACTTTTGGGAGTGTTGCAGTGTTTCTTTCTCATATGACTATAGGATAGAGTAGATTTCATTTTTGTATTATAAAGTCTATTGCAGATCAGTTGATTTTTTTATATGTCATGATTGTATTTGTTGTATCAAGATTTTTATAAATCTCTTGTATTGTTACATACATCATGGTTCTTTGATCATGGACTCTTCTTCAGAATGCATTATGGAGATAATTTTTGATTCCAAGATCAAGTAACATTGCTTTTTGTTTATGAGATACTTCTCTTTTTTTATCACTTGAAAAGTGTTTTACTGTTGTAATAATATAATTGTCTTCAAGAAACTGCATATATCTTTCCACACTTCAAAGTGGTATATTGTATGTGTTTTTGATACGGAGCTTATTATAAATTTGAGCATGTTGATCGTTGACGATATGCATGATAGTTTCAAAATGTCATACATCGTTTCTATCAAACCAATGTGTTACATCTTTCTTGAAAATTTCTTGAATAATATGTTGTAGAGCTTGTTTTTTCTTTTCTTCTGTTGGTGCTAAAACAACACTTGGATATGCTCATCGATTAATAAATTCTTGTAGAAATGGTTGTATTTCATGAGCAAGAATAGGACTGAATTTATAAGGATCTAAGTAGTTTGTGTGGAATCCCTTATAACCAAGGAACTCTAAAAATGATAATGTATGTACAGTTAAAAGCTCATAGTCTTCTTCACGTAGTTGGAGGAATTTTTTATATTCTCATTTAGAAATACTTGTCGCAATAATTCTAATAGTAATTTTTTTCTTTTTAATGAGATCATGCAAAATATTTCCGATGTTTTTACTATATTGAATTTCATTAAGAAGAAGCAATCATTCTGTATGAAAATCTACTCAGTATTTGATTTGCATATATTGCATAAAATCATCAGCATCTCTAAACTGTTTACTTCCAATCTCATCATCAAAAGAGTAGTAGTATTTTTTCCCAGACCACATTTCAGTACTGGTATAAACATGGTTCAGTAGTGTCGATTTTCCTGCAAATCTTGGCCCATCCAATACAAGGATTGATTTTTTTGATGAATCAAGAAAGTTTTGTATTGCCAATATGTATTTTTCTCTTCTAATTCTCATATATAAATAATTTACATATGTAAAAATATATATTATTATAAATTTAAACAGTTAAATTATATTATATTCAAAATTTTACCAAAAAACAAGGCCTTTTTTTTCTCTTCTTCTTTTATCTCGCGGTAAGTTGTTTATATTCAAGGTTCCTCGAGAGAGGAATTAGTTCATTAACATAACAAATAAATATTGTACATCATGGGAAATTGGAATCAGAATCCAACTAAGACTAAAATTGTCTTAGGGCAAGAAGAAATTGAAGTATCTGTTGATGCTCCAAAAGATTTTATCAATAAGGTAGTTGATAAAGTGAAAGCATTTCGAGGTTCAGTAGGGGTAAAAGTAAATCCTGGACTAGAACAAATTGCTAAACATCATAAAGAGTTGCCAGAGGCAATTCTTGAAGGTGACTTCTATGCAATTAATGCTCCTACTTGTTAATCTTATAGATTAAAATGACTATTCCTGGGCGACAGTTGTGTATCGTAATACTTATAAAGTTAAACCGATACTCTGAAGAGGGCTATGACCTACATACGGTTGTTCCGTGATAACTAAATTAGTAAAAGAAAAAATAAGTTAAACAACAAAATTAAATTAAGTCTTTATGAGCAAAGAAGCAACAAACACATTACAAGAAACAATTCTATACCACTTTGGTTTAGGAGAAACGAATGGTAAAGGTCTAAAAGCAGACATTTTAGGTGGTAAAGGATATGGCCTAATAGAAATGGCTAGTGTCTTAGGTGAAACAGTCCCTCCGGGATTTGTAATACCAACAACCGAATGCAAACCTTACCTAGAAAGAGGTGCTTTAACAAGCGATATGATTGAGCAAATTAAATCTCTTGTTAATCAAGTCGGTGAAAAAGTAGGACGTGAATTTGGTAATACAGATAAACCTTTATTACTGAGTTCTAGATCTGGTGCAGCAGCATCAATGCCGGGTATGTTGAAGACAATCTTAAATATTGGTACTACTCGTGCTACTATTCCAGGATTGGCTAAAATATTCGGCAGTGAAAGATTTGCATGGGACTGTTATCGTCGTCTCATTGATATGTGGGGAGAAACAGTGTTGAATGTAGATCATGAACATTTTGAAAAAGCATTTCATGATTACAAAGTTGAACATAATATTGTAAGTGATCAAGACATGACAGCTCATGATATGGAGAAACTTTGTGACATATATGAGGTGATTTTTGAGGCTGAAACCGGTATGTCATTTCCTCAAGATGTTTGGGAACAACTACTACCAGCAGTTGAAGCTGTTTTCAAAAGTTGGTATGGTCAAAAAGCGGTAGAGTATCGAAAAATTGAAAAACTTGAAGACCTTTTAGGTACAGCTGTTGTTGTGATGGCGATGGTATTTGGTAATATTAATGATGAATCTGGAACCGGAGTTCTTTTTACACGTAATCCTTCTACTGGTGTAGATGAATTATATGGAGAATTTTTGCGAAATGCACAAGGTGAAGATGTAGTTGCTGGTATTAGAACCCCAGATCCAATCTCTCTTTTAAAAGAGGTAATGCCAGAAGTATACAATGAGTTGTATAAAACTGTAAAACTTCTTGAAACAAATCGAGTGGATATACAAGATTGTGAGTTTACCATTGAAAATGGAAAACTATACATGTTACAAACTCGTGCTGGGAAAAGAAATGGTACCGCAGCATTCAAAATTGCTCATGACCTTGTAGAAGAAGGTTTAGCAACCAAAGAATATGCAGTAGCCAAACTTGTGTCACCAGACCATGTATTGCAAATGTTATTACCATGTTTTAGTGATTCTGTTCAAAAACAATATCGCGATGCTGGTAGTATTTTTGTAAAAGGTCTTGCTGCATCTCCTGGTGCTGCTGTTGGTCAAGTTGTTTTTGATAAAGAAACAGCTGTAGCTTGGGCAGCTGAAGGTAAACAAGTAATCTTGGTTCGTAAAGAAACTTCACCAGAAGATATTAGTGGTATGCATGTTGCAAAAGCTGTATTAACTTCTACTGGTGGTTTAACAAGTCACGCTGCTGGTGTGTTGCGTGGATGGGGTAAACCTTGTGTTGTAGGTGCTGAAAAATGTAATATTGATTATACTGCTAAAACAGTAACCGTGGGGAATGTGACTTTACAGGAAGGTGATTACTTATCATTAAATGGAACAACAGGTGAAATTGTCCTTGGACAATGCGAATTATCAAAACCAGAATTAACAGATGAATTTATCACTGTTTTATCTTGGGCTGATTCAATTCGTAAACTTGGTGTGCGAGCGAATTGTGAAACACCTGAAGACGCAGCTCTAGCTCGTAAATATGGTGCGCAAGGTATTGGTCTTTTCCGTACTGAACATATGTTCTATGGAGAAAACTGTGCTCATGAACTTTATTTGATGAAAAAAATGATTTTGAGTAACTCTGTTGAAGAGAAACGCAAAGCATTAGATGGTTTAAAACCAGCTTTTAAAGCATCATTTAAAGGTACATTAATTGCTATGAATGGTTTACCGGTAACAGTACGTTTATTAGATCCACCATTACATGAGTTCGTATCATTTGGTAAGCCATCTTCTGTAGAAGAAGAAAATGCACAAAATGCATTAAAACAACAATTGTGTGATGATTTAGGTATCTCACTGCAAGAGTTGGAAAATCGTATTGAGAATATGCATGAATCAAATCCAGGAAGTGGTTTCCGTGGATCTCGTGTTGGTGTAGCTTTTCCTGATATTACTGCTGTACAAGTAGAAGCACTGTGTGAAACTATTGTAGAGCTACGTAATGAAGGATACGAACCACATGTAGAAATTGAAGTGCCATTTGCATTCAATTTTGAGGAGTACAAAAATCAGTATGATTTAATTATTGCAACAGCAAATATGTATTATCTTGAAGCTCCAAAAGACTTCTTGGTTGGTGCAATGATTGAAAATATGGGTGCTTGTTTTGTAGCTGGTAAATTAGCTTCAAGTGGTCAATTCTTAACTTTTGGTACAAATGATTTATCATCATTTGTCTTAGGTATGTCTCGTGATGATGCTTCAAAATTCTTGGAAATTTATTTGGAAAAGAAAATTTTGAAAGCAGATCCATTTCAAACATTAAATCCACTCGTAGCACAAGCTATGAAAATTGCTATCGACAATGGTCGTTCTGCAAGAGGACATAATATTGAAATTGGTATTTGTGGCGAGCAAGGAGGAGATCCTGTAAGTATCAAAATTTGTGAACAATTAGGTTTAGACTATGTTTCATGTAGTCCGAATCGAATCCCCGTTGCCCGTTTAGCGGCAGCACAAGCAACAATTGCGTTGCAAAATTCATAATAAATAAGAGAGCGTTTTATACGCTCTCTTTTTTTATGCTTGTTTTTTTATGCAGCTTCACTATACCCAAGATAGTGGCTTCTGATATTATTTTTTCAAAGCCTTTTTTTATGCTCAAAAATACCAAAAAGATGACACAATCTATGCAATGACACAAAGTTATGCTTGTAATTCTTGATGGATGGGGAATACAAGATAATCCTGAAATATCAGCCATAGCAAAAGCGAAGACACCGTATTATGATAGTTTGTTGGCGACATATCCGCATACGACATTGGTGACACACGGCGAAGCCGTGTGATTGCCCGAAGGGCAAATGTGAAATAGTGAAGTAGGCCATATGCATATTGGAGCTGGTCGTGTGATCTATCAGGACTTAGTAAAGATTTCAAAAAGTTTTTCTGATGACAGTATTTATGATAATCCTGTTTTTCAAGAAACTGTAAGATATGCATTGGAGTATCAAAAACCTGTACACTTGATAGGATTGCTATCAGATGGTGGTGTCCATGCTCATATTGACCATACGATCAATATGATAAAAGCGCTTGCAAGTCAGTGAGTAGCAGAAGTTTATATTCATGCGTTTACTGATGGTCGTGATACTGATCCAAAATCTGGAAAATGATATATCGAACAACTCCTTGCTGCATGTAAAAAGTATAGTACACAAGGGACTGTTGCAAAACTTGCCTCTGTGATAGGGCGTTACTATGCGATGGATCGTGATAATCGTTGGGAGAGAGTACAAGATGCTTATGATTTGCTTGTGAATGGGGTAGGAGAAGAAACAACTGATATACTTGCGACAATTGCTGCAAAATATGATACTGGTGAAACAGATGAATTTTTGAAACCAATTGTCTGTGTAGATGAAAATACTGATCCGATAGCATGTATTGAGGAGTGAGATGTCGTAATTTGTATGAATTATCGTAGTGATCGTGCGAGAGAAATTACAAAAGCATTGACGCAAACAGCTCTTTCAGGTGAAGGATATGATATGCAACCATTGGATGTAGAGTATGTGTGTATGACACCGTATGATGAAACATTCCGTGATGTGCAAATTATGTTTCCAAAAGATCAATTGACACAAACATTGTGAGAAGTAGTTGCAGCAGTTGGAAAGACACAATTGCGTGTTGCTGAAACAGAAAAATATCCTCATGTGACATTCTATTTCTCAGGTGGAAAAGAGGCACAATTTGATGGAGAAGATCGTATCTTGTGTCCTTCACCAAAAGTAGCGACATACGACTTACAACCATCTATGAGTGCACCAGATATCGCAAAAAATGTTGTTACACACTTAGATAAACAACAACCGGACTTCATCGCTATCAACTTTGCGAATACTGATATGGTAGGACATACAGGTGTGTTTGAAGCAGTAGTTGCAGCAGCAGAAACAGTGGATAAATCACTGCCTGATGTGGCTGAAAAGGCGCGTTCACTATGATATGAAATTATTGTGATTGCTGACCATGGAAATGCTGATATCATGAAAAATTCAGATGGTTCACCACATACACAACACACGCTCAATCCAGTACCATGTATTTTAATTACTGCTGATGAAAGTATTATTTCTAAAGGATTGATAGAAGGAGATTTGACTGATATTGCACCAACTATTCTTGCTCGCATGGGTATTGAAAAGCCAGTGAGTATGACAGGGAAAGTGTTGGTGGGGTAGAGTAATGATTTTTTGCAAAAAATACTTTTGAGATATTTTAAGAAGAGAGCTATAGCTCTCTTTCTTCTTATATTTGTCAGTTTTTTTCTTAATGTTACTTTATATAAAAAAACTACTGCAAAGATTATATCTCCCAGTAGTATAATATTTTTTCCTCGACACAAAGTCGAGTTGGATCCCATTACAGGACGTTTGTAGTTTCATCATATACAAATATTCTAGAAAATCAAAGAAAAAGTTGAGAAATTTTAAAAGATAGAGTAAACTATCTATTATTGTCTCTATATGCCACTAGTAATTTCCCAAGAATATTTCTTCCTGTGAGTGTATTTTGGTCAATTCAGAAAAAAGTATCTTTCCAATATGTATACTCAATAATATTTTTGTTTCCTGTATTGAGTAATTTTTCTTTCAGAAGAGGATTACTATCAAATTTCAGATTGATTGCTTTGTGCATATATTCTATTCTTTTTCTTTCATCAGTATCCAAATCAAAGAGTTCTCTAGACTTTCTTGCTAATCCATATCATATAGACATAAATGCAATCATTTTTTTGATTTCTGGATTATCTGTTCTGCTTGCCATATAATATCACTCACTATCTCGGAATTCATTACCGAAATCATCATAAATTGGATTTTTTAGATGTGTGAAATTTGATCATTCCTCAAATACATAATTAATTTCTTCAGCTTTGAGATTATATCATTTTCAACTTGGATGAATAATCAAAGCAGCATTATTGATATCTTCTTTTGAAAATTGTTCATCTTGGAGTAAGTCTGTATAATCTAACATGATGATTTTCTGAAAGTATAAATAATCTATTATTATAATTATTGACAATTATATGATATTATGTTTTGTATTCAAGTAAAAACACCCATTTCCTTCACAAACATATTGCAATCTATTTGTAATACACTATATATAGGTGTAATAGCGGTCTAGATAGTGTATATCTAGCCGAAAAAGCTATTCACCCTTAAAAGTGGATTTTTTTTATTGTGTAAATTGTATAGAAACTATGGCAAAAATTACTGCTGTTTCAGCATTGGAAGTATTGGATTCAAGAGGAAATCCTACAGTTGAAGTACATGTGACACTGAGTGAGATGTTACCGTATGGAAAAGACAAGGAAGTTGTTGAGTGTTTTGGAGAAGCAAGAGCTATTGTACCATCTGGAGCATCGACAGGTATCCATGAAGCACTTGAACTTCGTGATGGAGACAAAGCAAGATACCTTGGAAAAGGAGTTCTTAAAGCAGTATCTCATGTAAATAATGAAATTGCACAACATATTATTGGGAAAGAATTTGCAACAGTAGAGGAGTTAGATCAAGCGCTCAATGCACTTGATGGAACACCAAATAAATCAAATCTTGGAGCAAATGCAATTCTTGGTGTCTCTATGGCATATTGTGTTGCTGCTGCAAATCTTGCAGGAGTACCTCTCTACGCATACCTAGGAAAGAAAACTATCTTGCCAGTACCATTGATGAATGTGATCAACGGTGGTTCTCACGCAGATAACTCACTTGATTTTCAAGAATTTATGATCGTACCAGTTGGTGCACAAAATTTTGCTGAAGCATTGAGAATGGGTGCAGAAGTATTTCATAATCTCAAAGCAATTCTTAAAGCAAAAGGTCATGTAACTGCAGTTGGAGATGAAGGTGGATTTGCACCAAATCTTGGATCAAACAAAGAAGCACTTGAATCATTGATCGAGGCTATCACAAAAGCTGGATATACAACTGAACAAATCAAAATTGCACTTGATGTTGCATCATCAGAATTCTTCAAAGATGGAAAATATGTACTAGAAAGCGAAGGAAAAACCCTGACATCAGAAGAAATGGTGGCTTACTACGCTGACTTGGTAGCAAACTATCCAATTATCTCTATTGAAGATGGATGTGCTGAAGATGATTTTGAAGGATGGAAATTGCTTACTGCAACTCTTGGTGACAAGATTATGACAGTAGGTGATGACTTGTATGTGACAAATATTGCTCGTCTTCAAAAAGGTATCGAAGAAAAACAAGCAAATAGTATTCTTATCAAACTTAACCAAATTGGTTCAGTATCAGAGACGCTTGCGGCTATCAATATGGCACATGAAAATGGTATGAATTCAATCATCTCACATAGATCTGGGGAAACAGAAGATACGTTTATTGCTGACTTGGCAGTAGCTGTTGGAGCTGGATTCATCAAAACTGGATCACTAAGTAGAACAGATCGTATTGCAAAATACAACCAACTCCTTAGAATTGAAGCAGCTCTAGGAGTCAATGCGCAATATGGTAAATAATTATATATACCATGTTGTGGCTTGCTATCTATAAAAATACTGATAGATATGCTACCACACCAATCCATGAAGACGCCCTTTAGGGCGTTTTCTGCGCTGTAAATACTAAAATTATTTAGTAGAGAGTAGATTATAATTGTATATTTATTTATTACATAGATTATTCATTATGCCAATACATCACAAAAAAACCAAAATGATTGCAACTATTGGACCTGCAACATGGACTGAAGAAAAAATTATTGAATTGTACAAATCAGGAATCAATGTGTTGAGATTTAACTTTTCACATGCAGATTATGAAAATGCTGCAAGAGTAGGACAACTTGTAAAAAGATTGAATGCTGAAAAAATCACAAAACTAGGACTATTGTTGGATACAAAAGGACCAGAAATTAGAACAGGTGACTATGAAGGAACAAAATCATATGAAAAAGGAGATATCTTTAATATCTATGTTGATGCTTCAAAAGTATCAGGTGATAAAGATCAATTCTGTGATTATCCATACTTGATTGAAGATATTCAAGTAGGTGGTTTGATCAAGGTTGAATCAGGACTATTTGATGTGCTAGTAAAAGAAAAAGCAGCAGATCACGTAGTAGTAGAAGCACTTCACTCAATTACTATCAAACAACGTAGACATATCAATCTTCCAGGTGTAAAACTAAAACTTCCAGGATTGATTGATCAAGATAAAAAAGATGTTATTTTTGCTGTAGAAAATGGATTTGATTTTATCGCTATGAGTTTCGTAAGAAGCAAAGAAAATGTGATGGAATTGAGACAACTTCTCAAAGAACATAATGCTGAACACGTGCAAATTATTACAAAAATTGAAAATGAAGAAGGTATGGAAAACTACCTAGAAATTATTGATGCAGCAGATGGTCAAATGGTTGCTCGTGGAGATCTTGGTATTGAAACACCAATTCAAAACCTTCCAATCTACCAAAGACAAATTGTAAAAGCGTGTAGATCAAAAGGAAAATTTGTTATTGTTGCAACACATTTCTTGGAAACAATGATTGATAATCCATTTCCAACAAGAGCTGAAGTATCAGATATCTTCAATGCTGTTGTACAAAAAACAGATGCAGTTATGCTTTCTGGAGAAACAACAATTGGTAAATACCCAATTGAAGCAGCTCAAATGATGAAGTCAGTAGTAATGAATGCTGAAGCAACAATTAATTATCATCATGAAGAATATGATCGTGCTGATTTGACACAAAGAGACCTTGAAAAAAAATACCTTATTAGAAGTGCAATCGAAATTGCAGAAAGAAATGGTATTGAACACTTGGTAGTATTTACAAAAACAGGGAAACTTGCAAAACTTGCTGCTGCGTACAGACCAAATCTCAAAGTTATTGCAGTAACAAACAATCAAAATACTTTCACAAATACAGTATTGTTATTTGGTATTGTAGGAAGATATTTAGATTTCTCTCATCATGCTGATGCTCTAGAACCAGCTATGCAAATGCTTTTGGATAGTGGTGAAGTAACTATGGAAGATAGAGTAGTAGTAGTAACAGATTTGAGAAAAGATGATAGAGAAATCCCATTGTTGGAAATTGTAACATTGAAAGATCTTTTTGTAAAATAGTCTATCAATTATAACTAATAAAAAAATCTCACTATATAGTGAGATTTTTTTTGTGATAAATAGTCTTACTTCAATACAACAACCCAAAATAATCCAAATCCCACAACAAAATTTATATAAGGAAACACTTTATAGAGTCAGAATATTTCTTTTCTCGTATATGACATAATAATCATAGTAAGATAGATAATACCTCATGCGATACTTGCTCGTCATAATAGTGGATAACTTACTATTGCAGCTGTACTATAGAGTAATCAACAGTATATCAATGCATTTTGTTTCCCAAGAAAGACAGCTGTTGTACGTAGTCATGCTTGTTTATCTGGTTCTATATCTGGAATCGCAGAGTAGCAGTGCATTGCCATACATCGAAAAAGAGAAGCAAAAAAGCTGTATGTGAGATCTAATAGATTGTAATCTGATCACTTGCTCAATATATATGACGAGAACAGTATAGTAAATGGTGTAGCAATATAGAGTATATTCATAACCCCATCAATAAAAGGTTTTGCTTTAGCTCTTAATGGTTTGCAACTATAAAGGTATGAAGTAAGAAGAAATGGTAGTAAAGGCATAGCGATAACTATAAATCTCTTTGTGAAGTTTGTATATGATCACTTAAAATATCATATTCATTCTCATATATATGTAAAAAACGATAATATATAGTTATTATGTTCTGTAATAATTCTATCTCATAGAATTAATATTCATATACTAATAACTAAAAATCCAATACTTACATATCCTATATTCCACAATCGGATCTGCTTTTTCAAAGCTTTTTTATATGCGTTACCTTTTATATGGATGTTTGCTTCATACGCTCATTTTTTATCATTGAGCATATCTGTATCTTCGTCTGCAATATCATTCCACCCATAAATTCGAAGATTGGCGGGAAGTGTAAAATAACCAAGTATTATAAAGAACACTCCCATTTCAACAATTGTAGAGATACTCCATCATCTATTATATATATTATGCAGGTACCCACTTCATGCAAAGTATAGTAACATTGGTCCCAAAACATATATCCAAAATCTTGGACGAGAAATGCGCAAAAGTTCCTTTAATCATAAATGTGTATGACTTGAACTCATAATACAGCTGACAAAATAATAAAAGACAACAGACTATCTGAATTGGTTATTTTTTATATTTATCTTATTTTTTTTCGTATCTCTTTGGTAAGTACTAGTGCTTTATCATGTCGTTGTGTTCTTGCTGATGTAGCAAATACATTGTAATGATTATGTTCGATTTTGCGAAGAATTTGTTGATAGAGTTTTAGGCTGAGATATACAGCTTTTCTTGTGTCTTGTGGCAGAAATTGTATACCATGATATGCTTCATCATAGAGCGCATCACAATGGTGGATACAATATGCCATATATTTTTCTCGATTATCGTTTATTATTCATGTTGTAGAAAATTCCTTTATGTGGCGATATGAAAGACTAAATTTTTGTAGCCATTCTTCTGGCATATATAAACGACCGTATTCTATCCAATCTTCTTTAACATCGCGCAAAAAATTTGTAAGTTGCATAGCTTCACCAAGTTTTTTTGCATAGTGAAATGTTGTATGGTCATCTTCAGGTATGCTAAAAATATGACACATCATCTCTCATACTACCATCGCAGAACCATACATATATTCTTGCAGTTCTGTGTATGTTGCATAAGTTTTTTTAGAAGTATCTTGGAGCATAGCTTGCCAAAACGCTTGTGAGAGTTCTACAGGAATATGGTTCTCATGAAATAATGAGACTGCGTCTCATCGCACCGTATGGTGCGTATTATTTTGGTAATAAGCTGTTTGTCGTTCTTCTCGCATAGCAGAAAGTTGTGCAGATGCATCAGTATCAGAAATATTTGCATTGTCAACTACGAGATCAGGAATACGAACAAACTTATATAATTCCATAACTTTTTTTTTCAGTGAGTTTGGGAAAAATAATGTTGCATAATAGTAACTTGTACCATACTTTTGCATATACCAACTTCCAGACTTCGTATGCATAAAAAACACTACTAGATAAAAATATTATATGGTGTATACTGAATTTTAATGATTCTTTTTTGTAATAACTCTTTCAGCAGTAAGCTCACCAGAAATAAGACACATTTGTGTCCCTACACCAGGATTAGTGAAAGCACCTGTATAGTAGAGACCTTTGATTTTTTTACTATAATTATTTGGTCTAAAGATAGCTGTTTGTGATAGGGTATGTGCAAGTCATAAAGCCGTACCTTTGTATGCGTTATATCTTTCAGTAAAGTGTTTAATGTGAAAGAGTTTGCTGTATTCAATACGATTTTTGAAGTCAGGTATATGACATACATCAGCTATCATATCAAGTACTTTTTCGCTATATGCTTTTTCTTCAGCTTCCGTGAGAGTGAGTCATGGAGCGCAAGGCACAAGTACAAAAATGTTCTCTTTTCCCTCAGGAGCAACTGTGGTATCGGTTTCACTTGATTTACAGATATACATAGAAGGATCTGTTGGAAGAACTGGTTTGTCAAAAATCTCAGCAAAGTTTTTATGTCGATCTTGTGTAAAGATTAGGTTATGATGAGTGAGCATTGGGAGTTTCCCATCAACTCATAGGTAGAGCATATATGCTGATGGTGCAAGTGTTTTCTTTTCCCAGTATTCTTCTGTATAGGTCTGTTGTTTTGTCTCAATAAGATTGAGCTCTGTATAGGCCATATCAGCGTTGGACACAACTATATCTGCATTGATATGTTCTCATGAAGCGAGTATAACACCAGTTGTATATGTTTTAACTCTGCCAAATGATCCTTTTTCTTCACGTGTTGTAATTTTGGTAATAGGACTACTAGTATGGATTTTTACACCATTTTTGCGTGCAATTTTTTCTAGTGATCTAATGATCTCATAGAGTCATCATTGTGGATATCGTACTCATTGTACAAAATCTACATGTGACATAATTGAGTAGATAGCGAGTGCATCATATGGTGATGTTCACAAAAAGAGAAGTGGATAACTCACAATTTTTTGCATCTCTTCTGTCTTGAAAAACTTTTTCACATATCTGTTCATTGTTTGTAGAACATTTAATTTCATACCTTTGATAGCTGTATCAATATCAAAGAAATCAAAAATTGAATCATAATTTCTATAAACAAATTTACCTAATGCAATTGTGTATTGGTATGTAGCAGGACGTAGATATTCTCTAAAATGTGGTGTGACACCTGGCTCTATTGCTTCTAAAGTCGCCAAATCTTTTTCTATATCAGCCATATCATCGACTATTTGATTTTGTGGTGTGAAAAAAATTCTATAACTTGGAGCAAGTTTGGTAAGGGTAAGGTGTTCATTAATATCCTCTCCGACATCTTTATAAAACTTCTCAAACACATCAGGCATAAGATACCAACTTGGTCCCATGTCAAATCTATACCCATTTTCTTCAAGCAAAGAGGCTCTTCATCATACATGATCATTTTTTTCGTATAGTGATACATCATATCATGCTTGTGCGAGGTGAATCGCGCTACTAAGACCTCATATACCTCCTCAAATAACTACTACTTTTTCCATATGTATTGATACAAGAAAAATAAAATATGATATTCTTATTCAAGTCGTTGATAGTCTTTATGTTTTACAAGCTTGATTGTTCACTTTTTGTGTTCATCCATAAGTGCACACATAATGATATTGTTAGTATCAAGCAGTTTATAGAAGTGTACTAAGATTCTTGTTTGACATTCTAGTCATTTTTCTGTTATCTTAAG
The DNA here is from genome assembly GCA_964293055.1 of uncultured bacterium. Classification (GTDB taxonomy): domain Bacteria; phylum Patescibacteriota; class Gracilibacteria; order Absconditabacterales; family Absconditicoccaceae; genus JBDHUW01. Next base: position 29,248 of record CAXYYI010000001.1, read on the forward strand.
GTCAAATTTTGGATTACTATCTCTTGCTGTTGAGTCTGCATAGTATGTGTCATCTTCAAGGGTTTTGAAGTACTCTTTCATGATAATTGTACGATATGTTTGGAAAATTTCTTTTGCGTTTTTACCACTTACATCAAGGAGAATAGTAAAGTCATGCCAGAAAAGGAGGTCTTTTCTTGTATAGTTAAAAATACCTCAAGTAAATACCAAATTATTAGGTACAGAAATAACTCTACCTGTAAAAAGCATTTCACTATCAACTTCTCTCACTGTCGTAAAGAAAAATCAGATACGTCTTACTTCACCAATAGCACTCATAAAAGGGTTACCAGTTTTGATAATATCTCCTTCTTCAAATTGAGCTGTTGAGGTAATATAAATATATGCAAAAAAACTTGATACAAAATTTTGTAATGATACTACAATTGCAGCTCAAAAAAATGATGCTCCAGTAAGCAGGTATTGATTTTTATAAAGGAAGTATCATCAGATCACAAGTAAGATGATTGTCAGAAATCATCTAAGATGGACATAGTGCCTTCATTTTTGGATAAGTTTTTGTTCAATTTTTTCTTGATGTCAGAGGTGGTTAATCATAGCGGCGTTTGACATAATGTATAATAAAAAAAGTAGAGTGTTTATGGAGAGTAGTATAGATATTATATTACTTGCTACATTTTATTGATACTTTTTTTAAGAAACGAGTTCTTTTTTCTTGAGAACAAGTCATTGTGTGAGCAAGAATATCTGTAGAAATATGTTTCATGCCAGTATATCATATTCTTCCCATAGTTCGGGTAATAAACCAAATAAACGGATAGAAAAATGATGGACCACCTGCAGTTGCGACAATCCTTACTTTTTTGCCTTGTAAAAGCCCTACTTCTTTCCCATTTTCATTTGTTTTATATGCAAATCATTTATTGAGGTTGGTATCAATAAAGTTTTTCATAATTGCAGGGCAGTCAATCCATCGAATAGGAAAAACAAATATAATTTCATCAGCTTTTGTGATATGTGCATGAATATCTTCTTGATGAGGAATTGGCTCTCTAGAAAAAACAAGAAAAGGTTGTGGATATTGATTATACAGATCAATAACTTCTACATTATGTTTATTTGCAAGAGATTTTTCTTTGATCGTAGTAACAATTGATTCTGTAAAACTTCATTTTTTAGGATGTGCATAGATAATAAGTTTATTCATGAAAAAATAGTATTCATATAAAAGAAGAGGGCTACTATTGTAGCTCTCCAGTTGTAGTTCATGTTGTATATATTGATCATGAGATTGTATCTGATCATGAATTTTGATTAAGATTTGCTCAATCATACATATTTCATGGATTTTTTTTCATACTCTTTATTTCGTCACTTCTTAATTGTTTTGCAATATAATCAAGGTTCTTCTGCGCATTATATAAAAATCCAATAAATATAAGTGCAAATATTGCAACAAGAAACATGATCACAATATTCCAC
>CAXYYI010000002.1:0-22068 GCA_964293055.1 uncultured bacterium
TTATGCCTAATGGATTTATCGGTACAGATGCTATCAAAACATTTGCTGCAAGAGTAGTAGCTATGTTGCCTGAAATCAAAACTGTTGTTGATCAAGCTCTCACACTTCTTCCAGAAGGAAAACTTATATCAAGAATGGATTTCATCACTGCATTGCAATATGCCGATGGTATTGTGTCTTCACATATTGAAGATCAAAAAACTGCCGTACTTGCAGATCATCAAAAAAATCTTGATGCAGCAAAAGCATTGTGGACGAAAGCAGCAAAAAATTCATACACACTCCAACAAACAAGAAGTTGTTTCTGTATGCCAGACTCAATTCGTCCAATATCATTTGAGGTTGTAAATAGTGTAATCCAAACAGGAAGTGTAGCATACGCTGATGCTTCAGGTGGTAAATTAACTGATGAAATGCTTTCACGAGGTGGATTATATACAGTAAATGCAGCTTTTGATTATATTCAAGAAGCAATCAATGAAAGAGCAGATAATATTACTGTAGAATACGATGCAACAACTGGATACCCAAAGAGTATCTATGTAGATCGTAGTCATATGATTGCTGATGAAGAAATGGGACTCGCATTTGTAATGACAAAATAGTGTCTTATTTGTATCTTATTGGAAATAAAAATTTCAGAGAATATGTGGCAAATATATAATCTCTTCTATAAAAAAATCTCTTGCTGTGGTGGCAGGAGATTTTTTGTATCTATCGTGTGGTTTGAAAAACTAGTGTTTTTTGTATCTATACCATCGAGACCATAGTGTGTATATAAGACGATTGTAGATGATATCGTATGATCATGCATATTCGATTTTCTTTCCACCAAATCATTCCTTAAATGCTCATACAGCACTCAGGTGATGTTGTTTGTTTCATGTAGGTCATCACCCAAGGAGATCAATTGTTGTAAATCATGCTTGCTTGAGATCTTCAAAAATGTACCAGTGGATGTATTGTCATATACCTATGTTTCAGACTGCTCTATCTGTTGCACCATAGAGGTAGATAGCTGTATTTGCCTCATGATCTAGAAGATAGAGTGCTCATCATACAACTTCTCAGTCTACTTTACATAAATAAATTTTTCCTGTATTGTGTGTGTATATTTCTTCTACGAGTGCTGCAAATGTTTTGGGTCAGATAACACCAAATCATTTGTTATTTCCTGTTTTTTGTAAGAGTGTGTGAAATTGTCATGATTCTTCTTTTGTTGCGATGCTACATATGACATCATGTTTTTGTGCTTTTTTAATTTTGTTTTTATGTTGTGAACTTATAGCTGTTCGTATTTTTTCAAGTGGTTGTGTGAGGTCTATAAAATAGGTGCTTGGTGGAAGGTTTTCTTTGTGTGATTTTGTGTATCATAGATTGTGTAGGTGTGTATTGGATGTTGTGTGTTTTTCTTGGAAGTGTTGGATAGTTGTGGGTTTGTCTAGGTCTCTACAGTGTGCGCCATAGATGATATCAGTAAATCATATCTGTATAGAAAATGCATTGTGATGCTTTGCGAGAGATTGTAGGAGTGTGGGAAGTTGTCATTGTTCTTCCTCAGTAAGTCATTGTACTCCCAAAATCTGTATCCATGTTAATTGTAGTGGACCTATTTTTTTCTCCCATAAAATTCATTGATATGTATGTCAAAACAGCTCTACATCAATTGTAGGTTTTTGGTAGATATTTTTGTTAAGATGCACTCGTAATGGTGATTGATAGAAGTTGTACATAGGCGTTTGTCTGTATGTTGTTGTATAAGTAATATAGTCTATAGTATGATTTGTACTATGGGTTGCAAGAAAAAAGATTGTAAATAGAAAAAGAATCTATATAGTGTGTAGGCATATGGCACTATGCCGGAGTGGTCTAACGGCCGGGTCTGCAAAACCTTGGAACATGGGTTCGAATCCCATTGGTGCCTTGATATTATAGAATATTTTATTCTTCTTATTATATTTCTTATGGAAAAGAAAACACTTGAAGTGTCTGCAGATTTGTACGATGCTATCCAAAAATTGAAAGAAGTTTTAAAAGAAATGACTGGTCAAGAAGTAACAGAAGATCAAGACGTGATCGCTATTCTTGTAGGTGGATTTATTGATTCACTTTCACAAAGTGCACAAGAAGCACAAGCAAATGGTGAAGCTGGTGCTGAAGAAGCAGCTGAATAATTATACTATCGTATATAATAAAAAATGTGTCTTTATGACACATTTTTTTTAATCTTCAATCATTTTATCTATAAATAGTATACCATCGAGATGATCAATTTCGTGTTGTATGATAACGGCACTCATATCTGAAAGTTTTTTTGTGTGTTGTTTGCCGTCTGGTGTTGTGTAGTCAACTTTGATGTGGCGATGTCTGAGAACGTCTCCGCTTTTTCATGGGAGTGATAAGCAAGCTTCCTCGAAGAGGAATTTTTCTTCTGATTTTCGAGTAATAACAGGATTGATCATGACAGTGTCACCGGTCATGGTTTGTTTGTCACCTTTTTCTTTCCAAAATGAGACAGCGATGATTCTTTGAGAAACTCATATTTGTGGTGCAGCAAGTCATACTCAGTTATACTCATACATTTTATCTAAGATTACGTCGCAGAATTTTTTGATATCTTTTGTGATTTTTGGTACTGGTTGTGCAACTGCTCTGAGTACAGGGGTTCTTGATCCTGTTACAAGTGTGTATTGGTTGGTTGTAGACATGGAAAGTGTCTATGAGAGATAAAATAAGAATATGATTATTATGCATTTGTAAAAAACAATTTTGATATATTGTATTTGTCTTTATTATATTTTGCAAATGGACGTAAAAGCCTTATAAGACGTATATTTCCAACTATACAGAAAAACACTTGAAAATCAAATCTGAAATCATACTATTGTTACTTGTCCATTGGACAACATTCAACCAATTATTTGGAAAGTGATAGAGTATATTGCAAAATATAACCTATCGATACACTACCCAAAACTCGTGTGGAGAGATGGCAGAGTGGTTGAATGCGGCTGTCTTGAAAACAGTTGTCCCTTTACGGGGACCGTGGGTTCGAATCCCTCTCTCTCCGCCATTTACACATTCTAATCATATGACAAAACAGCGTAAGCGTACTCATATAATTAAATTTTTTGTAACACTTTTTAATCTAGTTCTATTCAACTATATTATTATCTATGCTGATAAGTTCCAAGTAAAATTGGATCATATGCCAGTAAAAGCAGGATTTGTAAATACAACTCTTGTTGAGGATGATATGATAGCTGTAAGACTAGACAATGTAATTATTGATGATACTCGTCATGATGGTAACATTACATACGTAATCAAACCAGGTGATACATTAGCATCAATTGCTCAAGATGTTGGTACAACAGTTAGCAACATTAGAAGAGTAAATAGTCTTGCTGGTGATGTTGATATCAGAGGAGATGGTACTATTGTCAATAAAGACGGTATTGCCCTTCATAGACTGACTATCAGTCAACTACCAGGTATTGTTATCGCAATGGATGCTACTACTTCTGTAACAGAATTTGCAAAACAGTATGGACTTAATGAAGATGATATTAAATCATTAAATAATATATCAGATAGCAAAGCTATCCTACGTCCTGGAGATGAACTCTTCTTGACGATTAGTGAGAAAGATGCTATCGCAAAAGGTATTTTGGAAGATCCAAATGCTGGGCAACCTGAAGTACAAGTTGCTGTAAATACACCTAATCAAACTGCAAAACCAGGACAAAAACCACAAGTAACAGTTGCTGCGAAACCAGCTGCTCCTAAAAAAGCAAAAGCGCAAATTGTACAAGCTAATAATGGTATTGCTGATTATGACGCTGGAACTATTCTTGCGAGTTGGTTCCAAAAGGACAAAGGATATGCTTGATTTGCAGCATGATACTGTACAAGTTATGCAGCTGCTAAGAGGCCTGATATCTTTGGTAATAAAGACAGAGCGTTTAGAGGAAATGCGTGAGCATGGTATGCTAATGCGAAAGCCGCTGGAAATAAAGTTGGAACAACACCTAGAGTTGGTGCCATCGTTGTATTTGCTCCATGAAGATGAGCAAGTGGATATGGTCACGTAGGTATTGTTGAAGAAGTAAATGCTAAAAATGGAACAATCGTTATTTCTGATATGAACTATAAGTGAAGAAATATTGTAACAAAACGTGTTGTATCTGATAGTTTAGGGAAATATATCTACTAATATAAAGAATCTCATAGACTCATCTCTATGGGATTTTTTTTGATTTTTCTATCGCAATTACCTGTAATATGTATATACTGAAAAGACTTTATTATATTGTCTAAAAAATAAGAATGCAACCATTGAAAAGAAAACCTATGAAACGTGTATATATGGGGCCATCTATGCGTTCAACGCGTGATAAGATCTCTTTTTCGTTTCCTAAAATATGAGTTGTGGTGCAACGATGTCGTGATGTGCTGACAAAAATGTGAGGAGCATGGAAAGGTATAGCAGCTGTTGCTGTATTGTTGTTTCTTGTTTTTTGGTTATGGTTTTATGTAGCAATTCTGAGAGAGTTGCCAGATTTTGATAAAATTAAAGATGGATTTTCACAAACGACAACAATCGCTGATAGAGATGGTAATACACTCTATAAGGTTTTTGATCAAAATAGACAATATGTAACAATAAATGATATATCAGAACATATGGTGCATGCGATAGTTGCAGCAGAAGATAAAGACTTTTGGACAAATCAATGAGTGGATTACAGATGATTGATGAGAGCATGATGGAGTTTGATAGTAAATAGAAGTTTACAAGGTCCTGGAGGATCAACAATTACACAACAGTTAATCAAAAATATGCTTTTGACAAGCGACAAGAAAATTACAAGAAAGTTGAAAGAAATTATCTTAGCAACAAGAATTGATGATTACTTGAGAGATCAAGTAGAAAAAGAAAGTCCAGATATGAAATCTGCAGATGTAGAAAAAGCAACAAAAGGAAAAATTCTAGAAATGTATATGAATTATATATTCTTGGGAAATAATGCATATGGAGTGGAAGCAGCTTCTGCTACATACTTTGGTAAAAAAGCAAAGGATTTAACAGTATTGGAATCTGCAACACTTGCATCTATGCCACAATCTCCTTCATCACTTAATCCTTATAGAAATGTAAGTCGTTTGATGGGGAAACTTGTTGTGACTGCTGATGATGAGAGCGAAATAGGAACATGAGCAATGGAAGCAGCTAAGAAAAAATTTGTTGATGAGATACAAGCATCAGAAAAATCTATTGCTAAGTCATCTGATGGTGTTAGTAACTGGTTATCTGCTCGTGGCGATTTTGAGATAGAAGTAGATGGAAAACAATATACTGTGACATATGAACCAGGAAGAAAAGATTATGTCTTATCAAGAATGTATGAGGATGACTATATAGATGAAGCACAAGTGAAAGCAGCTTTGTTGGAGGGGGTGAACTATGAGTTTAAGACAGCACGTATTGATATCAAAGCACCGCATTTTGTATTTTGGGTACAAGAGTTCTTAAAAAGTACTGGTTGTGAACAAAATTTATTGCCAAGATGTTTTACAGATGAGGAGCTAGCTAAAGGATGACTTGTGATTAAGACAACACTTGATGGACAAGCACAGGAAGCAGCAGAAAAAAGTATTACAGATAATATTCAAGCTATCAATGGATATGGAGCGAATAATAGTTCGTTAGTATATCTTGATTCTCGTGATGGTGATGTGTTGGCATATGTAGGATCAGCTGATTATAATAATCAAGATATAGATGGTAATGTAGATATGGTGCAACAATCAAGACAGCCATGATCAACTATCAAACCACTTGTATATAGCTATGGATTTATGAATCTACCTTTGACGATAGATACAGCAATTTATGATCTTCCATTTAAGATTGGTAAAGATCAACCAAACAATAGTGATGGTGGATTCATGTGACCATTACCACTGAAAAAAGCATTGTGATACAGTAGAAATATCCCAGCAATCAAAATGTATTTTGCTGTTGGATGACAAGAAAAACTAGTACCATTTTTGCGTGATATTGGTATCAAATCATATGATGCACAAAAAGATTATGGATATCCAATGGCTATTGGATCAGCAGAGTTGAAAATGCTAGAACTTGCAAATGCATATATGCATTTGAGTGCAATGTGACGTCCTGCAACAATCAATCCTATATTGGAAATTAGAGGTGCAGATGGACAAATTCTCTATCAAAAACAACCACAACAACAACAACAAATTATTCCAGAGTGAGTTGCATTTTTGTTGCGAAAGATTCTTTCAGATGCTGCAAATCTTCCTAGTTCATGGGTAAATAACTTCAAAGTGAGTGGGCTAACATATGCAAATAAATCTGGAACAACAGATATGAAAGATAGTAAAGGGAAACAACTGCCAAGAGATGGATGGTTGGCATGATATACTCCATCAAAAGTAGCTATATTCTGGGCAGGTAATACGCAAGGAAAAGCTATGAATGCCAATGCCTATGGATGATGGGTAAATGGGAAAACATTCAGACAGTTCTTCACACAGCTTGTAAAATGAGGAAAGATTCAGACTGAAGACGTCTCTCCCATAGAAACTAAAAATGTCACAATATCAAAACTTTCTGGGAAATTAGCTGCAGAAAGTACACCAGAAACATATAGAGTATCAACTATGGGGTATATCCAAACTCTTCCAACACAATATGATGATACATTTTCTCCACTACAAGTAGATAAAGCGTGTATGGGGAAGGTAACTGAAAACACACCAAGATATGATATTATGAGTACATATCTTATCAAGCCAATTTCATTTATGCCAAATGGTATGGATGTAAATGATATTGCAAAATGGTTTGCTGATAAAGTCGCTGCAGCAGCAAGTGGAGCAACTAATCCTGCTCCAACAGAAGGTGGAGAACAATTTGATTTTACGTCACTGTTTGTAAAAGCACCAGAAAATGTATGTACGAATCGTCAACTTATGACAGAAGACGCAACAGTTGCTGTGACTATTAGAAAACCAAATGATGGTGCTGCTGTAAGTAATATCACAAATGTCTGGTATGATGTGACATCAACAAAACCAATTACTAGTGTTAGAATCCTTGTAGATGAGGTAAATGTTGCTGAATTTACATACACACCAAAAACTAATCTTTCAGATATTAAGAAAATTACTCTTCCAGCAAGTGATGCTGCTACACATACTATAACTGTTATTGCAGTGAATCAAGATGGATGATATGGAAAATCTATTGTCAAGGTAAGTAAGTTGGCGAAAGATGAATGAGCGCCACAACTTCTTGATGATAAGGTATCTGTTGTAAAGAAATGAGAATGACAATATACAGTCACTATGCTCTTTGTTGATAATGAATCAGCGGTGAAGTGAGGAAAGATTAGTATGAAAAATGGTGTTCTTCTGAAAAAATTTGATGGAAACGTTGTTAGTTTAGATATTCAAATTCCACAAGAACTTGTCTATGAGGTAACTGATACTTCAGGAAATACAAAAAAAGGCAGCGTTGATGCCGCTATATATGTAAGATAATAGATTGTTAGAAGAGTCCATTGGACTCTTTTTTTGTAGTTTGTGTTATTTATCTGTGTAAATTTTACGATATTTGATAAAAACTCTCTTTTTACATTGAAAAAATAGTTTATAACTATATGTTGTGGTGGTTGTTTTATCTTTGTAGTATTTGATGAAGTTAGTAAGAACACCTGTAGATCAAAACTTATTTGTATGACAAGTAGAAAAAGTAACTATTCCTACTGAAGATGGTTATTTTAGTATTCTGCGTAACCATACAAATATGATAGCTGTTTTAAAAAAATGACATGTATCTTTTTTGCCTGTACATACTATTCATTCTGCATTAGATGAATTTAGAGATCATACTGTGAATATATTAATAGAGTGATGATTATGTAAAGTTGTGGATAATGAAATTATACTGACGGTAAGCGCCCTGTGATAAGCATAAAAAGCTATATATTATTACGTTATTTGTAGAATGGCTGACACTAAGCAACTTAAATTAAAAATATCATCGACAAAAAATATTAAGAAAATCACCAATGCATTGGAGATAATTTCTACATTAAAACTACAAAAATTGAAGAAAAAAGCAGAACATTTACGTACATATGTTGCGACTGTTCTGGAAATAGTTGATGTGATGCTGCAACAGTGAATACCATTATATAAAAAAGAACATACAACTTCTAAGAAAAAATTATTGATTGTGGTTTCAACAGAAAAATGACTATGCGGCTCTTTGAATACACAGCTTTTCAAGCATATTGTATCGCATTGTGATAGAGAAAAAGATTTAGTAGATATATTTGTTATAGGAAAGAAAGCATATGAATTTTTTAAGAGAGAGTGAAAAGATATAGTCTGATATATTCAAGTGAGTGATGATCTACATGACGGTGAATTAAAAGATTTGTTTGATTATATGAAAAAATATGAGGATGTATATGAAACAATCCATATAGCGTATAATTACTTTAAAAATACAATGACACAGATACCACTAATATTTCCACTGAAACCATTTACTCCAGAGGTTATAGATGAGTTCTTGGAAGCAGTATGAGATGTGAGAAAACAAAAAAGAGCACGTATTAAAACTCTTGATCTAGAACCGAATATTGAAACAGTGCAAGAAACATTAAAAGATGTGATTATAGATTATAGTATATATAGTGCGCTTTTACATAACAAAACATGTGAATTTGCTGCTCGTATGCTTGCTATGAAATGAGCAAAAGATAATGCTTCAAATATTATTGATGAGACAGTGCTGAAATATAATAAGGCTCGTCAGGATGCGATTACTCAAGAGGTTAGTGAAATTGTTAGTGCAAAATCAGTGATTGAGTGATAATATTGTTGGTTTACTTTCGTGTGTTGTAAATATATGAAAAAAATAATTATTATAGCTGCATTTATATTGTTATTGTTATCTGGATTATCCTGGCGAAATCCTTGATGACTTTTTTCGCCGAAAGAAGATCTCTATTATACTATGAATGGTGCTAATCTCAATACAATGAACTCATATGTTGTTCCAAGTGAGGCAAAAATAAATCCAGAAAATTATGAACCTCTTCACTATCAATTACAAAAATCAGAGGATGGATGGTCTTTAAAAAAAATTACTTCATGATCAATTATTACTTGATTAAGAGTACATATTATGTCTACATATCCTGGTTATGTTATTATGTGGATAGTACTTCTGTTGTTTTGGTTCTTTGCGTTTAAGTTTCCAGAATCAATGTTTGGACAAGTGACTCGTTTGATTTTTGAATGAGTATATTGATTTTTTGAAGATATTATTTGAGTTGATCGTCCTTATTGGATGAAACAATTTGTCGTCTCGTTGTTCTTTATTATTCTCTTATCGAACTTATTTGGTGTAGTGAATGATATAATTAGATTCTTTATGCCACAGTATTTAAGAGTTGTTACTGCCCCTACGTGAGAATTTGAAACAAATATTGCATTGGCAATTATATCGATTGTTGTGACTCTTTGAGTACAAGCAAAAGCATTGTGATGAGGGGTTACAGGATGAATTAAGTTGTTACATGAGTATGTGCCTATTACATGAAAATGATTAATACAATGAGGTATTTGAGCAAAAATATGAGATATATTTATTAGTTTATTTATATGACTTTTAGATATTATTGGTACATTTGCTAAGATTATATCTCTATCAATAAGGTTGTTGTGAAATATGTCGTCATGAAGTATCTTGTTAAATGTGATATTTATTGGAATTGGTTTGGCAACGGTTTGATTGGTATGATTTAATGCGCCTATAGGTATTCCTATTATAGTATATATGCAATCACTTTTGAGCTCTATAATACAAGCATTTGTATTTGCTCTCTTGGTTGGTATAGGATTATCTATGGCTCAGTGAGATTAATATTGTTACTATTTTATTTATATTATATAGTGTATTATTATGGATATGACATGGATTTATATTGCTGCATGAGTAGCAGTAGGTTTGGCAGGTTTAGGTGTAACTCTTGGTGAAGCATGGGTTGCAAAAACTGCAGTAGAAGCTCAAGGTAAAAACCCTGAATTAGCTCCAACATTGAGATCTCTTACGATTTTGTGATTAGCATTGGTAGAGTCAGCAGCAATTTATGGGCTAGTAGTTATGATTTTGATTTTACAAAAAGCATGAGCTGATGGATTTACAGCAGGACAAGCTATGGGTGCTGCATTAGCTATTGGTTTGCCATGATTTGGAGCATGAGTATGAGAAGGAGCAATTGTTGTAAAAGCAATCCAAGCGATTTTAAGAAACCCATCAGATGCGAATAATATTAGAACAAATATGATTATTTTTATTGCAATTGTAGAATCAGCAGCAATTTATGGATTAGTAAGTGCAATTCTTATTTTGAATAAATAATTTTTATACAATATTGTGTAAACAATGATTATTGATCTTTGACCATTGAGTATTAAAATAGATGTCTTATTGATACAAATTATAAATGTATTGATACTTTTGTATATATTTAAAAAACTCTTTGGAAATACTTTGACACAAGAGGTTGCAAAAAGAAGAGAGCTAACAAGAAAATTGCAAGCTGCAGAGGTAGAATATAATTCTGTTATAGCACAAGCAAATCATGAAAAGGAGGTTATACTTGCGCAAGCAATGGAGCATAAAAAACATATTATTGCAGAAGCAGAATGAATTGCACAACAAAATAGTAATCGTTTGTTACAACAAGCTAAGGATCAAGCTGATGCAGTGTTGAAGAATGCTGAAAAAGAAGCAGAACACATGCAGCATGCACTAGAAAAACTACGATCAGATAGTGTAAAAAAAACTGCATGATTGCTTGTGAAAAAAATATTTAAGAAAGTTGTAGAACTAAAACAAGAATATATGAGTATGCTTTTACAAGAAACTGATTATGTAAAACATGGCAAATAATCGTATATCTCCTATCCATTTTGTAAATATTATCACACAAACATATGCTTGAGAAAAAGTAGATGAAGCTTTTTCTATTATGATTTCTTTGTGGAAAAAATATGGTCGTCGTCTTGCTTCTAAAACTGTTGGTAGTATTGAAGATCATGATGAATGTATGTATGTATTATATCATTATATGCAACGTATTGCATGAGAGGTTACAATATGAATGTTGAAAAAATATAGACGTTGGTTCCGTGAGAAGTATGATATTTCTTATATAAATATTACAACCTTGTGAGATAAGAATGTACAAAACTCTATAAATCATATATATATTGAGTCTATAGAAAACATACTTCCTCGCGCTACTTTGACAAATAAACATATAGAAAAAGATACAGTATGACTTAAGGTAGTATATAATACTGCTATATACAATAGATCAATTGATAGTGATGTAGATGCATTGATTGAACATATATTATAATTAGATACCTGTTATTATTAATAATACAGAATATCTACCTTTATTTTACTTATCCTATGGATAAAGCATGATAAATACAGCAAATAGTTTATTGGAAAAAATTGAACAACAACTACAAACATTGCAAGTTTCAGACTCGTTTACACAAAAATGAGAAATTGTAGAAATTAAGGATGGTGTTGCACTGGTAAGTGGTCTTACAAAAGCAAAGTATTCTGAAATTGTCTCTTTTGAAAATGGTCTTACGGGGCTTGTTTTGGACTTGTTACAAGAGTATGTATGAGTTTTAGTGCTGTGAGATTATACAACACTTTCTCAATGACAAATTGTAACATCAACAGGACAACTTTTGTCAGTATGAGTTGGTGAGGAATATGTGGGTAGAGTTCTTAATGGTCTTGGAGACCCAATAGATAATGGTGCTGCTATTCAACCAAAAGAATTTTTTCCAGTAGAAAAAGTCGCTCCTTGAGTGATTACAAGAAAATCTGTTAGCGTACCTTTGCAAACAGGTATCAAGGCAATTGATGCCATGGTGCCAATTGGAAGATGACAAAGAGAATTGATTATTGGTGATAGACAAACGTGAAAAACATCTGTTGCAATAGATACAATTTTGGCGCAAAAAGGGGAAGGTGTGATCTGTGTTTATGTTGCTATATGACAAAAGGAATCAAAAGTTGCTCGTACTGTACAAGCTTTGAGAGAGGCAGGTGCTATGGATTATACTATTGTGGTTTCAGCTCCGATTAATGCTCCTGCAGTGATACAATATATTGCTCCATACGTAGGTTGTACATTTGGTGAATATTTTATGGCGCAAGGTAAAGATGCGTTGATTGTCTACGATGATTTATCAAAACATGCAGTTGCATATAGAGAGGTATCTTTGCTTCTTAGAAGACCTCCAGGACGCGAAGCTTATCCAGGTGATATTTTCTATCTTCACTCAAGATTATTGGAAAGAGCAGCAAGATTACATGAGGATTTTGGATGAGGTAGTTTGACTGCATTGCCAATTATTGAAACACAAGCAGGAGATGTATCAGCATATATTCCAACAAATGTAATTTCTATTACTGATGGACAAATATATCTTGAATCTAATCTTTTTAATGCGTGAGTAAAACCAGCTATTAATGTATGATTGTCAGTATCTCGCGTGTGATGATCTGCACAAACATGAATTATGAAAAAAGTGTCAGGAACACTAAAGTTGGAGCTTGCTGCATATAGAGAACTAGAAACTTTTGCAAAGTTCTGATCTGATTTGGATGCATCGACTCAAGCAAAACTTGCAAGATGAGAAAGAATGGTAGAACTTTTAAAACAAAAAGAACATGATCCATTGCACTATGCAAAACAGTCAATTGTTTTGTATGCAGGTATTAACTGATATTTAGATAAAGTACCACTTGCTAAGATTAGTGCTTTTGAAAAAACTGTGTATGAAAAATTAGATACGACGTTTACACAACTTATGGATATGATTGTTCGTGATAAGAAATTGACAGATGATATTGTGGGAGAGATCAAAAAATTATTGGATGAGGTGGTGGAAGAATACCGTGTTGTATAAATTACTGTAATAAAAAAATAATTTACTCTTAATGTTTTCTCCTATGAAAGGAAAGATAGTTGTCGTGAGAGGTATTGTTGTTGATATGCAATTTCCTCTTCAAGAGATGCCTGCTATTACTCATGCAGTTGTCACAAGTACAAAAAACTCTGAAGGTAGTCCTGTAACTATTGAGGTTTTGCAACACCTTGAAGATGGTCTTGTGAGATGAATCGCTATGCAAACAACTGATGGTTTGACAAGAGAAGATGAAGTAGTTGCTCTATGATGACCAATTTCAGTACCAGTATGAGAGTGTGTGCTTGGTCGTATTTTCAATGTTCTTGGTGAACCTGTTGATGGTGGTAGTGATGTTGTAAGTCCAGAAAAACGATCTATCTATCGTAATCCACCAGCTTTTCATGAACTTTCAAATAGCGTCGCTGTTTTGGAAACAGGTATCAAAGTCATTGATCTTATGGCACCTATTTTGAAGTGAGGTAAAGTATGACTTTTTGGAGGAGCATGAGTAGGGAAAACAGTTATTATTCAGGAATTGATTCATAATATTGCAAAACACCACAATGGGGTATCAGTATTCTGTGGAGTAGGAGAAAGAACAAGAGAGGGAAATGATCTATATCATGAAATGAAAGACTCATGAGTTATGGATAAAACAGCTATGGTTTTTGGACAAATGAATGAAACCCCAGGGCCAAGAGCAAGAGTTGCAATGACGGGTCTGACTATGGCTGAATATTTCAGAGATGTGCAAAAAAAAGATGTTCTTGTGTTTATTGATAATATATTCAGATTTACACAAGCTGGTGCCGAAATTTCAGCTCTTTTAGGAAGAGTACCATCGGCAGCAGGGTATCAACCAACGCTTGCAACAGAAATGTGATCACTTCAAGAACGTATTGCATCGACTAATCATGGTTCAATTACTTCATTTCAAGCTGTCTATGTACCAGCTGATGATCTGACTGATCCAGCACCAGCAAATACTTTTGCTCATCTCGATGGGACAGTTGTGTTGAATAGATCTATTGCTGAAAAGGGTATTTATCCAGCGGTAGATCCATTGGATAGTACATCATTGATTTTGACGGCAGATTCTGTTGGAGAAGATCATTTCACGACAGCTGAAAAGGTACAAAAATTACTCCAAAGACATAAGGAATTGATTGATATTATTGCAATCTTGGGTATGGAAGAGCTTTCAGAAGAAGACAAATTGACAGTTTATAGAGCTCGTAAATTAGAAAGATTTTTCTCTCAACCATTTCATGTTGCTGAACAATTTACAGGTATACCAGGGACATATGTTTCAGTAGCTGATACTATCAAATGAGTAAAAGCTATTATGAACTGAGAACTTGACCATGTATCAGAATCTCATTTTATGCTCAAAGGGGCAATAGAAAACGTGATAGAAAGTTATGAAAAAGAACAAAATAAGGTGTAAAAGATAGTATGATATATATTAAAAAAACTCTACTATAATATTTAGTAGAGTTTTTTAATTATCGAAAAAATTGTATTACAATGTGTTTTTTACTTCTACAATTTCTGTGCAAAGTATTCTTCTTTGGTTGTCACAACGATATAGATACCATCTGATTTCCCTGAAATAGCTTTGTATGTTGCTTCAATAGGTGCAAAATTTTCTGCCTTTTGTAAGAGATTTGCTTGTAGTTTGTTGAAGATGTAGAGCGTTGTTTTGTCTCATTCTTCCTCGAGAATACATGAGCTTGTCAGCATAGATTTGATAGAAGGCTTCATGTCGGGGCTATTGTTGATGATGTCTGTCACTGTGATAGATCATCCAATTGTTGTTGGAATAGAATTTGTCGTTACAGCTGGTATTGTTGCCTCAGCTGGTGTATTTTCTAGAGGTTGTGCGTTGTCTTGTGTGTCTTCTGCCGAAGGCATAGGCGCCGCAGGCGCCGTAGGTGTTGGTATTTCTGCTTGTGTTGGAGTATCTGTATTTGTAGGTGTTTCTTGTTCTATTGGTATGCTTTTTTCTTCTGTTTTTTGTGGTTGTGTAGGTGTAGGCGTTGCTGCTATTGGGCTTGTTGCTACTGGCTGTTGTGTTGTAGGAGTAGCAGTTGGTTGCACGTCACCACCGAGACCATTGTAAATTTCCATCTTCATAAGGATGGTTGGGAGTGGAAAGTTTTTGAGACCATATGAAATGCGTTTAAGGATTTCGGCAGCATTTATATATCCAATAGGGTTTTCTTGAAAGTGTTCTTCGATATAAACAAGCGCTTGTTTCACAAAATTTGCAATATCGATTCATGAGCTATGTAGTGTATCAACTATAGCAAATGCTTGATTGCTATCTTTTTGGATACATGCTTGGAGAAATCATGCAATAAGTTGATCGCTTGCAACACCAAGGAAACTTGAAACATTGTCTTGTGTAATGTTCCCAAGAATACTTACTTGATCGAGATATTTGATTGCATCACGAGCACATCCATCAGAAATTTTTGCTATACTAATAAGTGCGTTTTCTTCATAAGTAAATCCTTCTTTGTGACAGATGTTTTGCAGGTGAGTCACAAGCTGAGCAACAGGAATTTTTTTGAATGTAAAAACCTGACAACGTGAGATAATTGTCTCTGGGACTTTGTGAATTTCTGTTGTTGCAAGCACAAAAACTAGGTAAGAAGGTGGTTCTTCCATGATCTTGAGAAGCGCATTGAAAGCACTTTTTGAGAGCATATGCACTTCATCGATAATATAGACTTTTTTCTTCAAGTGTGATGGTGGGTATGGTGCTTTATCAATAATTTCTTCTCTAATATTATCAACTTGTGTGTGAGATGCAGCATCGATTTCCACCATATCAATTGTTTTCCCTGCATTGATTGCTTGGCAGTTTTCACATGCGTTACAAGGATTTCCATCTACTGGTGAAAGACAGTTTATCGCTTTTGCAAAAATACGAGCTGTTGATGTTTTCCCAGTTCCTCTTGGTCCATAAAAAAGAAAATTACTATGCGCATAGTCATTGTTAAGCACTTTGGGTTTGAGGATACTACTGATGTGATCTTGTCCTATAAGTGTATCAAAACTTTGTGGACGATATGTAAGGTAAAGAGCCATGGAAAATACGAGAATAGTAAAATAAGACTATATATTGTATACGTTTCTGTTGGTGTTTTTCAAACAGTATTTTAGATTATGTTTTGTCAGTTGTTTTTTTGTAGTAAAAGTATACTATGAAAATATGAAAAAAATACTTATTTGGATATGATATATCTTCTCAGCGCTTATTATAACTTCTACAGTTGGACTAGCGATAATTATGTTTGCTAAACCACATGTACTTCAAGACATTATCGTACGAATGATGCGTATGGTAGAATTTTTGGGGTGGAAGAACTATTTGCTTGCTTCATGAGTGACAATATTGGAGTCTATACCGTTTATTAACATGGCGATTCCAGGGCAGACGTTTATGGTGATTATTGCGTGATTTGTAGCGCAGTTTAACTACATTGGTATTGTTTTGATTGTAGCAATTTCATCAATAATTGGTGATAGTATTGCATACTATTTAGGGAGAAAACAAGGGGAAACTATATTAGGGCTTTATGGACCTACTTTTTGACTTAATGAAGATCGTGTTAAAAAAATAAAAGATGCTATGAAAGATCATAGTCATTGGGCTATTTTTGCGAGTAAATGGAATGCATATACAAGAGGGATATTACCATTTATTGCTTGAAGTGCTCATACAAATTTCTGGGAATTTATGCTGTATAATATGTTGTGATCTCTTGCTTACTCATTGGTTTTGGTAACGCTTGCAAAAATGTTTGTAGGACATTATCAAGTTGTTGCTCCATATATCCGTTGGATAGGTCTATGAGTTGTGTGAGTAGCTGCTATTTGGTATATTTATACACATATTCGCGATGCACGTAAGACTAGATAAATATCTTTCTATGCTTGAACTAGTCCCAAGAAGACAAATTGGAAAAGTTCTTGCATCAGGATCGGTAACAGTAGATGGTGAAATCGTTTATAAATCCGATGTAAAACTGACCTTCGGTCAGGTAATAGATTTTGCTGGTCGTGAAATTATTGTCAAAGAACATGCATATGTGTTGCTTCATAAACCAGCTGGTTATATCTCTGGTGAACTTGCAGAAGGATGACACTTGTCATACAAAGTACTCTTAGAAGATTGTGTCTATGCACCTATGCTTCACGTGGCATGAAGATTGGATCAAGATACAGAATGATTGCTCTTGTGTGTCAGTGATGGACAATTCACACACAAAGTAATTTCACCAAAAACACACTGGGAGAAAGAGTATTTTGTTCGCACAAAAAATGAAGTGACAGCTGATATGTTAGAAAAACTATCATCATGAGTAGTATTTCTCCCATGATATCCGTGATGAGGAAGAGAAGATGGTTACAAAACACTTCCTGCCAAAGCTTTTTGTGTTAATCAGGATGGCGTAATGTGTGATTTTAGTGACTCGGATCGTGATCCATATGCATTGCGTCTTGTAATTACCGAATGAAAATTTCATCAAGTAAAAAGAATGTTGCTAGCAGTGTGAAATGAAGTAGTCTATCTTCGTCGTGATAGAATTGGTGAGTTCGTTCTTGGAGATTTGGAGAAAGGAAAATGGAGAGAGATCGAGATAAAAAAATAAAAACAGCCCTTTATAAGGCTGTTTTTTAGTTATGTTAGATTATGTTGTTTAGAGGTGTTTTTTAGATTACATACACTTCCATTCTTTTGCTCTTGGGCATTCTGGGAGAGCGAGATTGTGTTGGTTGATATATGCTTTTGTGTCTTCGAGTGTTGATCGAGATAAGTTGCTGATACTTCCTTCATCTCTGTTAAAATAGAATCTATTGTTTTGTTTGAATATACCATACATTCTTCCATTTGGTGCTTGGTAGATAATACGGTTTTGATATTCAAGATAGTTCTTTATGTCAGAGAGATTTTGGAAACCATTACTAGCATATTGATTGAATCGGTAACGATTATCAGAAGACTTCCATATTGTATATGTTTTCCCTGAAGCAGTAGAGTATGTGCTATGTTTTGTGAACGTCCTTGTACCATAGGTTGTTGTAGCAGTGCTTGTTGTTTGTGTTCCTGCTGTGTTAGTTGTAGTTGTTGTGGTAGTTGTTGTAGTACTTGTATTGCTATTTTGTCGAGAAGGATTATTTCGTAGGCTGATATAGCTTTGGTAGAGTCTGTCATTGAATATACTTTTTGCTCTTTCTTTGACATCAACAGATCCGCTATACATTTTTGATTGCCATTCTAGATCTTTTGTTTGAAGTGCAAGAGTAAACCCAGTATTCCCTTTTTGAGCATCTGTTCGATAATTATCAACAAGTCTTTTGAAGTCTCATTCAAGTTGTGTGATTTCATATGGTTGAAACCAGATAATAGTTGTATTCCCATTTGGTTGAGAGATACTTGCTTTACCATAATCACCTGCAGCTTTTGTTAATTTGATAGCTTCATCAACTGTATCCATATGAAGATAACCAGCAAGTGCTGTATGAGGAATCATAGTTCCAAATACTACAAACATACTAGAAAATATCGCTAATGTATTGCGATATAATTTTTTGTGAGAAAGTGTTTTTTTTCGCATGCGAATGCATACAATAAATAAAAGTCTCTTTTATAGAGATAGTAGTTCTAAAATAGAGTTTTTTTATACAGATGCAAGGGATAATCATGGCAGTGCTCGCAATAGATTGGGGGAGAAAACGTATGGGTTTGGCATATATGACAGAGAGTTATAGTATGATTTTCCCACTATGATCAGTTGATAATACACCAGATGCGCTTTATACTATAGCACATTTTGCAGTACAACATAAAGCAATAAGAATACTTATATGATACCCTCGTCAAGAATCTGCTGTCCAAAAATCTATTGATAGTTTTGTAAAACAACTTTCTTTTGTGATAGATCCACAATGTGTGATTGAAAAAGTAAATGAAGATTATTCTAGTATTCAAGCAAATGCGCTTATAGGTAATTATAAAAAAACCGCTGAAGAAGATAGTCTTGCAGCGATGTTTTTGCTAGAAGAGTGGAAGAAAAAATCGGCCGATTAGGCCGACTTCATAGGATTTCTATCCTGCTACTTCTTGTTTTTTCTTAGCTTTGATTGCAAAGATGACTACGAGAATAATAAATCATAATCCTAAGATACCAACAACGATACCTACGATTTTTGCTATTTTTCGTCATAGGCTAGAGCTGCTGCTTGTGGTTTCTGTATCTGTTGGTGCAACAACTTCTTCTCCATCTGTTGTTGGTGCTTTACAACTTGTTCATGGAATTTCATAGTAGTTGATGATAGTACAGATTTCTTGTTGGAGAAGTCTACCATCGTCTTCTGTCATATTTCCTTTGTCTGCTTCTTCTTTTCCTATATCAAGCACTTTATAGAGTGCATTTTTGATTTTTGCTTTGTCTCACGCTGCATTGTCAATTTCTTCGAAGAGTGTTGCAACTTCGCTTTTGCGACTAGTTGGGAAGAAATCAATAATAGCGCTTCTTGATTGTGCATATGTTGTTCCTCATTGCGCACCGATAGTTGTTTTATCTTCAAGTGATGTAATAATATCTCAAAGTTGTTGTTGTGTCATTGCGTCAATATTTCCTTGTTGATTTTCGATAACATCTTTAAGTTGCAGTACAAGTGATGATGTATTATCACCTGCAACGATAGCATTTCTTAATTGAAGAAGAATACTTTTCACATCTGGTAGTGTATCTCACAGACGAATAAGAACACTATCGATATTATTATAAATGGTTTTTGTTTCTTGTGGAAGTTCAACATTATAATCCAAGAACTGGATTGTTATATCTTTGTGTTGGAGTTGGTCAGAATCTGTTGGTTTGAAATATAGTCTTGCTATAGTTGATCCAACACTAGGATTTTTATACTCATAGAGTGTTTCTACATTACATGCAATGTCTCTGTTTTGGTCTGGTTGTCCACTATTGGTTGTATCTTTACTAATATCTGTATCGATATAACAATCTCCTCACTTATATGCTGCATAGAAAAGTACTTTGTTCTCTAATGATTTCCCTACTGCTACAGAACCATCTTGTGATGGAGCAGGAAGTGTAATAATACTAATCCCATCTGATGGTGCAGTTGCTTCTACAATAACATTACCAACTGATGATGAGTTTCCATTTTTGTCTTGGACATCATACCTAACCACATACTTTCCTGGAGTGTTATACTCTTTTTTGAAGTATGTTTGATTTTCTATAATAGATGCAGGATTTGTACGACATTGTCTTATATCTGTACAGAATTTGCGACTTGTGATTTCACCATAACTTGTATCTCTTGCTACGAGCGTATTACCAGCAATAGCATAGAGGAATCATGCTTTTACACCTTTTTCCACTGTTACTGTTTCTCCATATGCAATACCAGTACGACTTCTATATGTTACTTTTACTCTAGGAGAGAATGTCCCAGTTTTTTTGTATACATATGTTACTTTGCTATCTTTTGTTGTCATATCTCGTTCTCCATCTCCATCAAAATCGTATGATATTGTGCGGTTGACACCAAAATCATTTCTATTTGAAGTAATTTTTGCAATAGCTTCAAGTGTTACTTGTTCACCAATTTTTGTATTAATTTTATCTACTTTGAGTGTTACAATTGGTATATCTGGATTTTTTGAGTCAGGTGGGAAGAATACTACAGGTCATTTTCCTACAGAGTCTTCACTCTTTGTGCTATCTCCGTCATTGTCATATGCTTCTACACCAAATCTATATTCTCCTGCAATTCTTGGAATTGAGAAATAAACGTACGGTACATTGGCTGGAGTATACTTGATTTCTAACCATCTTTGTGGATCATCAATATTATAGTAGTACCATTTATACTTACTAATAGAACCATCACTATCTACTGTATTTACTGCATCAATCTTCACAACAAGGGGGTCTACATCAGTTTTGAATATATCTTTTGGTGCATCTTGTCAAATACCAATTCCATATGTGTTTCCAAATTGTGGAAATGTCATAATCACATTCTGAATTTTTGGTTTAGCATTTGTAACAAAGAACCAAAGTCTTGTACTAGACGTTTTATTGATTGCAGTATCTTCTACTGTGAAGTCCATAAATTGACATCCTACTTCATCAAACTTATATCTCATTTGTTGTCTTTTTGCTGTGTCGCCATTTTGTGGTTTGAAGTAGAAGAGAAGATTGTCTTTGTTCCCTTGTACATTAACTGATTCTCTTCCATCCATAGTGAGATCTTCATATCTTTCTACTAAAAATGCAGGATTTTTATTTCCATCTGGATCTGTACATGTTCATTCTGGGATTAGTGATTCTGCTTTTTGATTTGAAACTGTAAATGCTGGTATTGGACTATTTGCCTCTCCAATAAATGCATTGCTATAGACTTCATTTTGTTCTCACTCAGCAGTTGTTACTGTGAGTTTGACTCTATAGTTTCATACTTTCTTATATGTGTGGACGATTGTATCATCTTGTACTTTTCTTGTGTTTCCATCACCAAAATCCCAATCGTAGTTTGCAACAAGTTTATTAACCTTTGCTCTAAATGTTGTTGAGTTTCCAAGTTGCGTTGAAATTGGGCTGACAAAAATATACGGTCTTAATGATGAGTTTACTGTGATGTCTTTTGCTGTTTGTTCAATTTTACCATAACGATCTTTTACAGTGAGTGTTACTTTATATGCACCTTTTTCTTTGAAAGATACTTTTATTCTTTTGCTGTTATCATATGTTTGATCTATTGTGACATTATCATTGTTTGAAAAAGACCATTCGTATGATAGTGCATCATTGTCATTTGCTGTATCTACATCATAACTTGGTGATGCATCAAGAATAAATTGTGATGGTTGTTTCCATTGTTTACTTGGTTCTATAGTGAATTGTGGTACTGGAGGAGTTGAAGCAACTTGGATGGTTGCTGCTTCTTCATTATCATTTCATAGTTCAT
>CAXYYI010000003.1:0-20607 GCA_964293055.1 uncultured bacterium
GAGATCTATTTTATACAAATATGTTCCTCTGTGGATATAGTACAAATAATACTGATGATAGACAAAAACGTGCAACACAATATAATCTCCAATTCAATGAACTACTCTACTATAAGATACTTATTGCGCGACTATCAGATGTCTTATCAAAAAACAATATTGCTCCTTTAGATCTTACAAAAACCCAACTCACAGCAGATCAAGCAACAGCAAGCAGTCCTGAGATTCAGGGTCTTGCAAGAGAGTTAGCTATTAGTCAACAAGCAGTTATAATGATGCAAAAAACACTTGATGGATTCCACGCAACATTTCCTCTCCATATATGACTATCTGCATATTATGAAGATGTACTTAATGTAAGAAAATCATTAGCAAAAGTATATACACCTATTAATCAGCTCTACTACAAACTTAGAAATATCCAACAAAAACAATAGTATATTCACTCATATCATTATACATCCATGATAAAAAAGCTTTATCTTACAGTTATCATTGCAGTAGCAAGTATACAAATTAGTATACCAGCTTTTGCATGACTTGATGTATTATGACTTGATACACTTATTCAACGCGCATGAGAATCACTAAGACCCAAAGACACTATTGATAAGATAAATAGATCTATGGAGTTAGGAAATATTTATACACAAAGTTATACTCTTGCACAAAAATCATTTACCAATACAACAATGCAATCTATCAACGCATTGGTATCTGAGTTCAATTATAAATACTCATGTAATATGGAGGTTGCTGATATGGGTGCGCTTCTTGGAAGTATTGATGAAATTCGCAATCAGATACAAGCATCATTAAGTGTTGTATCTAGTCAGACATCATTTTATGAACAAAGTTCATTTGCCTGAGCATGTACCAAAATGATGAGTTGTATGCAAAGAAAACCTGTAAAAGCAGGCAATATTATTGATTCAGTTAGTACAACAAAGTGAACATATCTTACTGATGAAGCATTCAAGGAATGTAAAAGATATACAGCTGTAGCATACAATCTCCAATCATCTGTCTTGTGAAATGTGATCAATCTAGCAAATACTAATCTATGAAATGATATGTACTATAATGGGACATTAGATGATAGTCCTTATGATCTTCTTGTTGATATTCAACGTATAGGAGACGTGCTTTTTGCATGAAATGAACAAACAGCAAAAACACTATTCTATACATTCCCAAACAATAGTATCGCTTGAATGCAAGCTATACCTTTTGATACAAACACAACTACTACATCACTACCTGATAGGATTTCATTTTCTCCAAATACAATAAATACTTCTCAGTGAAACAATACGACGAATACTAATCCATCAGGCAATATAAATTCAACAAACAATTGACAATCTCAAAGTCAAATTGCAACAAATCAAAATAGTAATCAAACAAATAGCACAAGCACAACGACATCAACAATCAGCACCACATATGGTGATCCACTATTACAATCAAGCGATAATACAATACAAAACTATGCTTGTATTCCTACTACTACAACTAATACTACAAATACAAACAACTGAAACAATAGTTCTGAAAATAATACCACAAACACTAGCTCACAATCAAATACTACTACAACAACAAACACCTCAAATAATACTACAAATCCTAATACCTGAAATACAAATTGATCTATACCACCAACGGTGAATCCAAATACACCGTTCTACTCACCAATTGTTACTGATGCAGATGACCCAATTACAGCCAATGCAAATTGGGAATCACCTGATGAGTTTAAGGCACAAGAAGCTAGTATCAATAATTGTCTAAACCAATGTAAAAGTCTTCCTGCTGTTGATAAAGCACTATGTCAAGCAAAATGTATGTGTGGAAGCGCTTCAACAAAAGATGGTATCTTTGGACTACAAGTATGTACAGTCCCAAGCAAACAAAGTGATGTTATGTGAACAAAATCAGTACAAAGTGTCGAAGAAATTATTGGAGCTATCAATGGTGTATTAGAAGCGCTAAGACAATCTGGAGAGATGACAAAACACACAAAACCAAAAGAGTTCCTTGATACATCATTGTCAAAAATTAGTCTCAATAAAATATTTGCATTTGATATAAATATTGCATTCAAACCAATTCTTGATACAAAACCTCGTAAAATGACTGAAGCAGAAGCACAAGCTCGTACTGATCAAGAACTTGCATGAAATTACAGTAGTATTGATATATGAAGAGAGAAAAACAAATATCTTGCACTTGCAGCCAAAAATATATCTAACCAAAGTAGATCAGAAAATAGATATGACACTTCACTTACAACACTTACAACAGCAATCAGTGAAGCTCAAGCTAATGTACCCAAATTAACAACTGATCTAACATCACAACTCGCAAAAACACAACATGCAGAAGTTGCTGATATTATCAAACAGTTTATGGATCAAAACTTACGTTTCCGAGCATATGTAAATGAGTCACTTGGTAATATTAATAGAACTGCAGCAACTCTAAAAGACAAAATTCAACAAGGAAAATAATGAATTATCTAAAAAAACCTCTAATGAGGTTTCCTTAATTATTTTTTTGTTGACTATCCATAAGATGCTCCCAAAGAGCATCTTTTTCTTTTCATTGACGAATACCATCTTTCAAAACACTATCATAATTATCATACTCTTTTGTATGCAAAAGCACATTTTCTAGATGTCATCGCAATTTTTCTGTATCCCCAAAAGTGAATGATTTATAACCACTTCTTGGTCATTTATTAAATGCATTGAGGGCATACAGCTGTTTTCGATCTTGTCACATATGCTTTCAGATCTTGCATAAGATTTGGGCTTTCTTTTGCTATTTTAACTCAAATATTATAATTTTTTTCTAACTGTTTCACTACTTTTTCTAGACAGTGCTTTGGATGAAATCTATCATCCAAACTAGCAACATGTGTTAATCAATCATTCTCTGCAAGAATTTTTTTTAAGATTTTACCATGAAGTGCATATATCTCATGTCTCGACATACCTTGTTTCTCCAAAAGATCAAAATCATACTGCTTGTATTTTTCATTATCAGTAAATACTTTCATATGAAGGTCTTTTTTCGCTACATCTGGTTGTATATGCAAAATACCAGCGCCACCATCCATAGAGTTGATAGATACAGGATTCCCTTCTCACTCAGTAATTGCCAATCATCGCACTAAATCTTTTTGAAGACTTGGACCATACTCTTCCAGCGCAGCATCAAACTCCTTCTCATATCTCATAAAACGAGCATACTTCCCAAAAGCAGTCTTAATCTCCTTTCCAGCACTATTTACCGTATCTAAAGATTGTAGTTTTACATGAGTCGCAACATAATCACCGAAGACATGAATACTATCTTGTGCCGTCATAGTTTTTGCAGCATTTTGATTATTTCATAGAACTTTTGTTATCTGAATATCAGAATGTGGTGATTTTTCATTTTTCCCATCTGAGTTATAATATGATAACATACCTGTAATCATCATAATTGCAGCTGTTTTTGTACTATGTCTCCCTATAAAATCTTTCAGTTTTTTAGCGCCTTGGGATGTGTAATGAATGCTATTATTTGTCCATTTTGCAAGACGAGGACTATGAAATAATGTTTTTGTGAGCAAAGCTATTTTATCGTATTTTTTTGCATATTGCACAATCGCATCTGCTCATTTATTCTTCAATGATATCCCTCATTCTTCACACCATTTCAAAAAAGCATCAGTCTTATTTTTGATAACATCAGCAGCAAATGTCTTTGTCAAAGCACGATCAAATTTATTTCGCTTACGATTACCCTCTTGCAAATACTGCAATCAACGAGTAACATAATTTTTCGAAACTACTTCATCCTCATACTCTCTAAAATCAGCATTATTATTTTGTCTCATCAATAAGAACAAAATCATATAAATATGTATCTATTATAGCCATTTTTATAAATAAGGCAAAAATTTCTATATTACAAAAAACCGTCCAAAATTTGGACGGTTTGAAAATTTTGTACTGCTTGAATATAGTCTGGCAATAGTGACTATTCATGACCTTGGCAATATGGTCCGTAACAGTACGATCGGAATTTTTCTAAGAAGTATTAAAATATTATTATAATGACTTCTCAGGTTCCATCTCTTATTAGAGATCCGGCGATTTGTGCGGTTTGCATGTTTTTTCTGATTTTAGTCGCCAAGCTTATGCGGCGACCCCGGCAAGGGTGATTCTGGAAATATATACGCAATCTTTCGGTTGAATACTATTTCCTGGACCACGAATCGGTGCAGAATAAAGTGTTTTCATAATATAGCGGCATTTGTGTGTAACTGGCATATAGGATTTTCCTATCGCCACAAATATATAATAAATATTCTACAGTATAAGTCAAATTATATATAAAAAATATGATATATAATAGTTATCAATCACTTGCAGTCAGATAACTAATACCACGAATTTTGCTCTTATAAGAAAAATATATATAATAGTGAAGTCAGAGTTATATTTATATTTTCATTTAAAAAATGAATCAACCAAATTCTTCTAATCATGACTGAAATAATTTAGAATTAGTAAATACAGAATTTTTATGTACAACAGCCATGGAGGTAATTAAAAAAGCTTGAGATTTACTCATGAGTCATATAAACAACACATCTGTTAGAAAAGATGATTTATCAAATCTCTCTATTAGAGAAGATAAAGAATCTGAATTACTAATTTTATCACTCCTAAAAAAAGAATTTCCAACTCACGGCTTCTTATGAGAAGAATTTGGTGAAGTCAATAGTTCATCACCTTATAAATGGATTATTGATCCAATAGATGGTACCAATAACTATACTGGAGGGAGAGATAGTTTTTCAATAGCTATCTGACTAGAACATAATAAAGAAGTTATCTTATGACTTGTACTATTACCTAAAAGAAATGAGTTATTTTATGCAATTAAATGACAAGGAGCATATTTAAATGGGCAACGCATACAGGTTAGTGAAGAAAATTCATTAGACAAAGCAGTCGTTACATATTCTACCTACCCTTGAGAAGAAGAAAAAACACAGATTCTTGATAAAAAAGTATTTTCGGCAATTCCAAATGTAAAATACTTCTGATTTCTAAAAGAAGATAGTGTTGATGAAACTTTTGGAAGATGATCTATGGCAGCTGAATTTTGTTATTTAGCATGTGGTAGAATAGATGGTGTAATTAGATAAAAACAAAATCCACGAGATGTAGCTTGAGGTAGTTTAATTGCAAAAGAAGCAGGTGCTAGTATGAATAACTTAAATCAACAAACTTGTAATGTTTATGAATGAGACTATATTGCTGCTAATCCAATCTTATTAGAAAAAATAAATACAGTTTTAGAATAAGAAAAAATACTTGACTTAATATATAATATATGTATTATACAATAAATTAAATAAATATAAACAACTTAAATTAATTATTATGAGTACAGTAAATGCAAAAAACTTCAGCGTAAATCCAAATAAAATACGAATATTTGGTTTAAATTATACGAAAGAACAAGA
Organism: uncultured bacterium; assembly: GCA_964293055.1. GTDB lineage: Bacteria > Patescibacteriota > Gracilibacteria > Absconditabacterales > Absconditicoccaceae > JBDHUW01. The sequence continues at coordinate 5,531 of CAXYYI010000003.1, forward strand.
TCAGTGGATTGTTCCTATACCAACATTTGGCAATATACTAGTATCTGTTCGTCCAGGAACCGGTAGTTTAGAAGATATTATTGAGGTATTGGAAGAGGATATTTCTTTAGGAAAAGATCACTTAATTGATCATATTAAAATTGATCATCACAAGATTGCGCTAGCATATCTCGAAGGGTTAATCTCTGCTGAAAGATTACAAAATGGCGTAGATAAAGGTGAATACTTCGAATTCTTATTAGAAATCAACGGTAAAGAATACAAAACACAAGTATATCCTGCAGATAAAATTGAAGGATGTGCAACGTATACAGCTGAAGGCACAATTGTATAAGCAAACAACATAAAGAAGCAGTAATTACTGCTTCTTTTTTTATTAATTCGCTTTTCCTACAAAATTTCCCCTACAAAAACACTCTTAGATAGATACAAATAAGAAAAGATATTTTGTTTTTTATAGATTCTACAATGAGTGTAAAAATTGATAATATAGTACTTGTTTGAGCAGGTGGAACAGGACTTTCATCGCTTGGATTTTTATTGTCTGATTTGTGATATACAAATATTATTGGGATTGATAACTCGCAATCACAAATTACTGCATGATTAGAAAAAGTTGGGGTGCAGATGATTTTTGGACATGGAACATATGAAGTACAAGCTGGCGATGTTGTCATATATTCGGACGCATGTCCGACAGCACCAGAGGTGCTGAGTGCAAAGACAATTCACGCAACGTGAGTGAAAGGTGCACAATTACCATATAGCTACTTCCAGTTTCTTGGAGAAATTTCTAAATATTTTGAGACTATTGCTATTGCAGGGACACATGGTAAATCAACAACAACTGCTCTTATGACATATACTATGTCACAATGCGATCCAGTATTTGGACTAGGAATTTTATGAGCACTTGTGCCACAGTTGGATGAAAAAAACTATTGGACAAACTTGCAAAATCCTACTATTAAACAGGATCTACAAGCTATTTTTACGCGTATTTTGACAGGTAAAATAGTCGGTTGGGACGAATCACTTCGCAAAAAATATCGCTTCGCGATAGAGGCAGATGAGTTTAACAAACACTTTCTTTACTTGGATGTTGATCATGCAATTATTCTTAATGCTGAATTAGATCATGGAGAAATTTATGGTAGCAAAGAAGAATATCTCGCTACCTATGTTCAGTTTATCGAGAAAGTAAAAGGCAATGTGTTTGCTCTCACAGGAGAAGTTGGTATCGACTATCTCACAAGCCAATGCCCAAAAATACAATGTATCGAAAAAAAGAGTATTGAACTTCCCTATATTTTTGGCGATCATAATCAAAAAAATGCTTCACTAATTTTGGCACTGCTTGAAAAAATTGCTGGCACAGATATCCAAAATACTGATTCTACAAAAGATATAACTACTATTATAGTCGAAAAAATGGCTTGATTCAAATGACTACGACGCCGTATGGAACTTTTGAAGGAAACAAACAATGGTTCACTCATTTATAGTGATTATGGACATCACCCTACAGAGATCAATGCTGTCTATCACGCAATGAGAGAAAAATATCCAACAAAAAAATTAGTCGCAATTTTCCAACCTCATCAAGCTCGCCGCGTTCTCCAGTTTCGAGATGAATTTGCATCTACGATGCAACAGTTTAATGAAGTCATGATTTACAATATTTATATTGCTAGAGAAACCTTCTCAGAACTGATCCAAGACTATACTATCGCCAAAGATGCAAATATTTCTTCCGTAGCACAACTATGAGAAATGTTTGCGACTGCTTGTCACGGAACATATTCAGAGTCATTTGACGACATCATCACTCGCCTCAATACTCTTGCACCAGACGAAGTAGGTTGTGTATTTACGGCTGGGAATTTGGACTACCAGATTAGGAACGAAATACTATAAAATAAAAATCTGATTAAAATTATACTACTCTTTTTTACGTATATTTTTTATAAAATTTTTTGTATTTTCTTCATAATGAAAATTATGATTACGAGCAAATGTATCATAAATTTTTTGTGCATTTTCTAGTGCAAAATGTGGTTGTCATGTATCTACTTCCGATTTTTGTTGTCTATATTCATCATAATCAAGTACTGTTTGCTTTTGTTTTGTCCATTTATTATTTTTAGCTGATTGTATCATAATATAATCTAATCACATTTTTTGTGCATATAATTCGACCATATCATAAAGACTTTCTTGCCATGATATAGTATTCACAATTGGATCAACAATTTTTTTTATTATTCTGCCATATCTATCATAATGTTCTACAGTCACCGCTTGCATTTGATGAATGAATAATGTCTTTTCATCATATAAAGAAAAAACAATAGAAGCAACTGGTTGACCATTATAGTTAATTGAAATTCACAATGGTCAATCTAGATACAACAAGTAGCGTTTTCATGAAAAATTTGCTGACAAATAAGCAGAGTGACGATTAACAACATCTCACATAGAACCATTAGAAAATTCATGATCATATTGAGAGATATCTGACAACATTTTATCTTTTAATACGTCTCATGATGCATCTAGTTCTTTATATCACCAATTCTTTTCACGTCACAATACAGCATCAGCGCGACTATATAATGCTGATAATGAAAAATCACTGCCAAGAGTATGATGTATATTTTGTGTTGCTAAAAAATCTCATAAAGATAGTTGCATTTTATACATACTCATAACAGCGGTATATGTTTTATGTTGAAAGTGTAAGCGCCAGAATGAGTTACATGCTTTTTCAAAAAGATTAAAATTTTCCTCTGATCAAATAACTGATATATGATTTATAATATACTCTGGCAAAAGATCGTTATGTATATGACCATATGGATATGCATTACAATATATCCATAAGATCAGTCAATCTCATCATATTTTATGTAAACTTTCTAATGTCACAGTTCACAATAAGATATCTGCAACACATCTTTTATGATTTTCTGATAATTCTTCCAATATATCAACCGTAATATTATCATATTTCAGTAAAATATCACATAATTCAATTGGATCTATTATTTTTCCATTATAGTTTCTAATTTCCCAATAAGGTTGATTTTCTTTTTTTTGTTCTATAAAAGTTTTTATATGCATAATATAATTTTGAGGTATTGGTCAAAATTGTACTGCAAAATCTACAGATTGTCATGTATCTGTATTACGTATAGATTCTATATTTTTAAGATGCCTTATATTTTGTGACATTTTGTGTTTGATAAGTATACCCATATATATTATATCGAAATATTATAATTAGGCAAAATTTTTACATTATATAAAAAACGCCTCTGAACGAGGCTCTTTTGACTGCTTGCAGGATAAAAAGAGACCGAAAAAGATAAGTGAATAAAGAGTATATACGACATTCTTGTTTGTCATTATATACTCTTATGAACGAAGATGAATAATCACGAAGTGATTACAGCGAAGATTATTAGCCTAATTATAGGCTCACCAACTACGAACTTTAATTTTCCTATAATCTAACAGAAAAACTCCCAAAAATGGGAGTTCTTTTTTATGACATTTGCGGATCATCGAAGTCGCTTGGTGTGAAATATTCACAGAATTCCACACGTGGAATATAGACAACTTCTAGTAAATCATCAGCATTAATATCGTTTTTTGAGTACACTCTATAGAGTTTACCTGGTATTAGTGCTGTATTTGGCAACATTGAATAACTATCTCGAAAGTCTTTTTCAGACTCAGGACCAGTTTTGATACTAAATATATTAAAATCCGTATGTTGGATATCAATACATTTTTGGATAGTATACAATGCATTTTTTTGCGATATAGGATCTGTGGCTTCTATATAACTAATAATTGCATCAAACATCATATCATATGTTCGCATCATATTAGCTACATAGCTTTCTGTTCCCTTATCAGGCATGTTTTTCTTTGATTTGATATATCTTACGATCCAAGATGTTGATAGAGGTTGCCCTTCTATATCTACCCCTTTTCGTTTCATATATGCTGCTTGCAATAATGTTTTCAAAACATGTTTAATAACGCGAATTGAAGCAGTATTTGCTATTTTTCTATATTTGCGCTCTTTAATAAGACCACGAACAAGAAATACGCATAGTAGTACCACTATGAGTCCTACTATCAGGCGGAGGTAATCTGTTGGTTCCATATATTTATTTTTTTGGTTTATTATTCAGTTTATTAGTGCAGTTATCATTTTTATCAAACAAAAGTCAACATATTATTTATCTATTTAAAAGAATTTATGTGAGAAAAAGTTTATTATAAGTACAGATAAAAACGATTAAAACATAATTCAAAAGCCATATATCAAGATATTCTAAAAGAGAAAAATATCTTGTCTTCTTTTTTTCTTTATTTTGTCTTTGCATTTTTAAAAATTTTTTGTAATATGTGGTACGGTTTTACCATTTATTATACAACTATGGCAGCAGACGCAAAACAAGGTGTGCTTTCAGAAGCACTCAAGACAATTGAAAAGCAATTCGGGAAATGAGCAATTATGCGTATGGGTGATAACACAAATGTTGGTCTCGTAAACACATTCCATTCTGGTTCATATATTCTCGATATTATTTTAGGTGGATGATATCCAGAATGACGTGTGATAGAGATCTACGGACCTGAATCATCTGGGAAGACAACTATCGCACTTCATGCTATTGCACAGATCCAAAAAAGAGGTGAAATTGCAGCATTTATTGATGCAGAACACGCTCTTGATCCACACTATGCTCGTACTCTTTGAGTAGATACAGACAACCTTCTTCTATCACAACCTGACTACGGAGAACAAGCACTACAAATTGCTGAAGAGTTAGCAAAAACTGGAGCTATCAAACTAATTGTTATCGACTCGGTAGCAGCACTTGTACCAAAAGCAGAAGTAGAAGGAGATATGGGTGATTCTCATATGGGACTACAAGCTCGTATGATGTCACAAGGTTTGAGAAAACTCACTTCTATTCTCGCAAAAACAGGAACAACTGTGATTTTCATCAATCAAATTCGTATGAAGATTGGTGTCATGTTCGGCAACCCAGAAACTACTTCTGGAGGGAATGCACTCAAATTCTTTGCTTCGCAAAGACTAGAAATTAGACGTGGGGAAAAAATTGAAGAAAACAAAGAACTTATTGGATATATGACAAAAGTAAAAATTGTAAAAAACAAAATTTCTGCTCCTTTCAAAAATGCTGAAATACCAGTGAAATTTAAAATGGGAGTAGATAGATGACTTGATGCTATCGAGGCTGGAACACTCCTTGGACTTATTAGTAAATCTGGAGCATTCTATACTGTTCCTGGTAAAAAAGATAAAGTACAAGGAAAAGAAAAACTCTTAGAAGTCCTCAACACTGATGACAAACTTATGAAATCTCTTCATACAGATATTCAAAAAATGATCAAAGATATGAGATCAGGAAAGAAAGTACTTGCTGACGACGCTCTTGCAGCAATCGAAACAACACCAGAAGAAGAATAAAAGATATATTATAAACACATATTTGACTACTTATAAAATTTCATTTCTTATGCTACTGGCGTGCAAAAAGATATGAATCTATTCGGAAAACTTAGGATTATGTCCTGAGTTTTTTTTAATATTATACTATAATTCAAATCTAGTTTTTTATTACAAATTTTTCAGACTAAAATTTATGAGTAACTTATCCCAAAATGTGGAGAAAACATCTCCTACCTCCAAATTTTACTAATCTTTGCAAACTCACCAAAAGTCATTTTATTCTCCCATAAATATGTAGCCAATGGTACTCACACATATCTCCAATGCCATGGCTCTACAACATATCCATCTATTTCACGTCATTTTTGGTATGATTGTGTCCATCCATATATGTGAGCATTATTCTGCAACCAATCAACATATGATGCATAACCACTATAAAATTTTTCATTTGTTGAAGCATCAAAAACATCAATTGCCAAACCTAATTGATGTTCACTATGCCCTGGCAAAGCTGATAGTGTTGCTGCTCTATTCTTTCATAATGTATCTGTATATCATGATAGCAATTTTTGTTGACTAGCATAACTTCTATACGTACTAATAATTACGAGCGGTTTGCGAAAGACATCATAAAATCATGATGCCATAGTAATCAATGGCTCAATAGCTTCTTGTCTTAGTTCTCACTGATTATTACGGACATATAAAACATTATTTTGAGGAATTTTCACTAAGTTAGTAGGTTTATATTTTTTGTCATTTAGTCCAATTTCAGGAGACACAAATTTTTGTAGTGAACTATCATCATCAAAATCATACACCGACAATATATCAACAGTTCATGTCTGTATGTCACAAATATATTGCGGTACATTTTTCTGTACTGAAGGAAAATTATAAGAGAGAGCATCATATTGATACCCGACTATACTAAGAGTGATATATCGAATAATCTGTAGTAATATCCACATGTATACTCGCTTGCATAGTTAAAAAACATTGCTGCATAAGACTCTTTTAGCTGCTTGTAGAATAAAAGAGTAATATCTAAAATTTCTATCCAATACCTGGAATATGAACTCACCATGCTCTTACCAAATCATGAGCCATAATATAAAATCATAATCACAACAATGCTACAAAAAACACCATATTAATCCATCCCTCTATCACAAAATATTTTTCTGTTTTTAAACGAAATGCGCGTTGAATAATAACGCCCAATAATCTTCCTCCATCCAATGCTGGAATAGGCAATAGATTAAATATAGCCAACGCCATCGATAACAATCATCCAAACATGAGGAATTGTAACCATCATCCAGATGCTAAAACAAATTGTCATACTTTTGCAGCACCAACTGGTCATGAAAGTTTACTAACAGTTTGACTACGTTCTTTTGGAGATGCTAATTTTTGTACCATACCTGCTAATCATCCAAAAGTAAGTCTAGATTGTTCTCTCATCTCATGAAATGCAGCTCACATAGCGCCAACAAGATCAAATGAAATAGGTTTTACAACTAATGTATTTTTACTATCCAAAACCACTCCCAAGACACATGAATCTGCAGGGCAAGATGCTTGAACAACTCATGTACTTATACCACGTTGATATTCAAGTGATATATTTTGTCCGATATTTTGTTGTAAAATTGCTTGGAGATTCAAATTTGATGCTAGTTGTTTGTTCACTGATAGAATAACATCTCACGATCATAATCACATACTATGTGCTAGTCCATCTGGAGATACTTGCAAGATTTTTGCTGGTTGTTGTGTCTCATTTCATTCTATCAATCACTTTTCTTTCAAAAAACTATATGACGGCATAAGATAGCTTTGTGACTGGGTTGTCATTACGTTATCTGGCAAAATTTGAATTGGTTTTACACCATGCCAAAATCCGATTGTAAAAATTATCCATGCAGTAATAATATTCATAGTTACTCATCACAACAAAATTGCAACTGTAGAAAGAAATGATGCGCGCAAGAAACTGTCTTTCTCTGTCAATGCACCATCTTCTGAAGGTGATTCTCATTTAATTCTTACAAATCATCCAAGTGGCAAAAGACGAAGAACAAACTCCGTTCCTTTTTTATCTTTTCCAAAAGACCAAACTTTTGGTCACATTCACACTGAAAATTCATGAACAGTAACTCCTGCTTTTCTTGCAAGAATAAAATGCCCAAACTCATGAACAACAACTAAAAATAATAACACTATAATAAAAGCAATAATTGCAGTAATCATAATATACAAAACAAAGATTAAAATTTCATATTACATATAGTAGATTCTATAAATAAAAACCAAAGTCTCTATAAAAACCACTATATAATTTACCTCCCTATAGTACTAAAACACAATAAAAAATCCACCTTGTTTATTTTCTTATTTTTTTCCTACTTTTGTCAGTTTTTTTCACAAAACAATACTATATAGTGCAATCGTTGTATGAGATGAATAATAATTTTAAAATAGAAAATATGAAAACAAAGAGAATACTATCTGTCTTATTATGTACTATATGTATAACAATAATGACACACTGTACGCAAAGTGATGATATCCAAGAGCAAATCATCCAAGGAGATACAATACCACAGAATATTAATTCTCAAAGAGAAGGTGATGGTCTTGTATCAAGCACTACTCCCACTCCAGGAACATGGTTTATTGCATCTAGATTCCTACAAGAATACCAACATCTATGTCAGTTACAAGCATCACCGACCTATCCAGGATCTATGCTCTGCGGACCAACAAGTTATCTACTTGGAACACATATGATTGCGCAAGCCAACAATATATCATATCCTGCAAGCATACCTCAACTTGGAACAATATATACACGACTCTTCCAAGCCGGTAAATTTGATAATCAAGCAGGTATGTATATCAATGATATAGACTGGTACTCCAAAACATACGATAACAGTATTATACAAACTTTCTACAAACGAACCACCAGTAGAGTTTGGATGAAAGAATTTATTGAATATCATTTAAAAACTGGATATCCTGTGCTAGCAGCCATACAAGTCTACGGTAATCGAAGATCTTCATGGGCAACAAATGATGCAGATCTCTATGATCAAGTCGGTAAAAACTATTATGTAAGTAAAAACGGAACAATAGGCCATTTTGTTCTGCTAATAGGCAACAAAATCAATACTGACGGAACAGGCACTATATGGTATAAAGATCCACTTGCACCAACAGGAGTAACACAATCTGCAAGTTACACCCGAATTCTTGATGCTATGAAATACAATGGTAATAACAATTATTACGATGCTATATCACTGTATGAATAATAAAGCACAACTCTAGATATCAGTAATAATAAAAATAAAAAAATCATAACCCTTTTCATCTCATACAACAAAAAATCCCTCTCGTATCTCGAGAAGGATTTTCTTAAAGTATGCGTCAGTAATTATTGAGCAGCTTTTTGCCAAGTGATATCAAATGAGAATTCTAAGAAGTTATTTACTTTACCTTCTCGCATATTCAATCCTCGTGATAATCTATCAATTGCAAATTGAGCTTTTCCTGTGATTGTATCTTTACCCATTACTAAATCTACTGGGAAGCTTACTGCATTTGTTTTATCTTTGATTGTCAAATCTCCTTCCATAAACATTGTATTTCCTTTTTGTGTTACAGATTTTAGTGTAAATCTTGTTACAGGATACTTATTAGCTTCGAAAAAGTCATTTTTGATTTCACCAAGCAATTTTTCATTTTCGATATCCATCAATGTAATTGACAACATATCAAATGCAAATTGTCCTGCTGTAATCTTTCCATCTTTTACTACTAACAATCCATCAGTAATATCAATTGTACCAGTATGAAATCCATTAGGTTTTGTTGCTTTCCATCCCAATACTGATTTTGGAACAACATTATATGAACCATCTTCAGTTTGTGCGGCTGGTGCTACTGTTCATGTTGTTTCTTCAGTTGAACCAGTTGCAGCTGGTTGTTGTTCTGTCGCTACATAGACGTTTTTTGGAGCTTGTTTAGCTGCCCATTGCATATATCCATATGCACCTACTGCCAATGCTACTAGAGCAACGATTACCGGTAATCCATATTTTTTCATAAGAGAATTAGTTTATAATATAAATCGATTAAAACTATATAGATTTGTAACACAAAATCCAGACATTATTTTTCAATACTCCCTCACGCATCACCTATACCACAAAAAATATATATCATCAAATTATTTAAACAAATCTATTACAAGTATATTTTTTCATAATTACTTGCTATAACATTCTGCATCGACTCAAGACTCATTCCACGTAAATCTGCAATGTATTGATACAGCCATATAACTTGTGCAGGCGAATTAATTTTTCCTCTCATAAACTGTGGTGCTAAGTACGGGGCATCTGTCTCCAAGAGCATTTTATCCACAGGTGTTATTAAACATGCATCTCTCAATGGTTGTGCCTTAGGATATGAAATATTACAGTCATATCATATATACAGATTTGGAAAATGCTGTAATAAGTAAGTAACTTCTTCTGGTCCATATCAAAAACAATGTACATAGTATACCAAAGAAGGAAACTTATGCATCACTTCAACTGTTTGCTCAAAACCATCTCTTGAGTGAATAACTATAGGCATATTAGTATCCATAGCTATTTGGCACTGACGTGCCAACAGCTCCTGTTGGAGCTGTACTGTTTCAGGTGCTCAAGGATAATGGAGGTCAATTCAACACTCTCAGATAGCATATATATGTTGTTTATTTTCTTTATATAATTGTTGTATATCTTCGAGTACTTGATCAAGATTATCATCTGTAACAGCTCAAAAACACACTTCACTAGGATGCACTCAAACAGTTGCTCATACTCTCATAGAAGAATATAGTTTGTTGATACTAGCAGTGATATCACACGCTATCTGTGAACTCTTATAATCACATCATACCGTTACTAATCATCTACCACCCAAAGCAATAAAATCAGCAAGATATGTGTTATACTCATTATAGAGTTTCTCATCATTCAGATGACAATGTGCATCAAAATACATAAATATTACATATTACATCACTAAATAAAAAAGAGTCTACACAAAAAAAGAGAAATAAAAAGATCAAATAGGTAAAAAATAGCGACAAAAACAAAAAATATGTATACTAGTATAGATGTAAGAAATCTCTTTATGCATCTCTTACTATATAATGACAAACGAAGCACTTCTTGATCCACAGACACAGAAAATCATTAAGAGATATACAACACTGTATAAACTCATTTTTCAGTATAGTATATTTTTTATACCACTCATATTATCAGTAATATGGGCATTTTCTCTACAAAGTTCAAAAAGCATGCAGCCAATAGTACCAACCTATACCAAGTTTGAAAGTTATACCAATGAGAATTGATTATACAAAGCATCAAGAGTATCTGATCAAATCTGACCTATCTTTGACTGAAGAGGTGAAATTAAAATACTAGGAGGTGAACTACAAGCAACATGAAATGTCTTAATTGGGAGAAATAATCTTATCACAGTATGAGGCATAATACTACCAAATAAACCATATATTATCGACTTTTCATTTACTGGTGATATTACAACCTTTAATAAACCATATGCACTTGAGGATCTTAAACGAGTATTAGATAATTGGATACTCTCAACAACACTTAGCAACATATCATGAAGTACAAATACAATAGTTGATAGTATGTTTTTAACACAAGATACTGCAACATCATACACAGAACCGACAAACATGGATGAGATCCTAGCACAACTGAAAAAAAGAATGTTCTTTAATAGTTCACTTGCAGCATCTGTAAATGCACTAAAAACAGATACGATTATTGTACCTAAAAAAGATATTATCAGTGAGTATAACCTATCATGTCTAGAAAAGCGAAAAGTATACGACTGATTCTGTAGTACAAATATAGCAAATTTTATTGATAAATTACCAGATATCCAATTGGACGGTGCTTGGGAAGATATTACTACTATTGCATACGCAATTAAAAAAGAAGATCAAAAAGATGCATTTTGTGCAAACATTATGGCAAATGTCTTAAGACAACCATATCCAACACCAGAATTAGATAATATTATGAATAATGTGTGTAAGCCATATAATAGTCGTTATACCATCCTTAAAGACTTCTTAAAAATACAAAATGAGTTAGATAGTATTATATCTGAAGGTCTTATTACAAACAATGTTGACTTAAATCTCTTCAAGCTCTCTTCGCTTCGACAAAAAATTGCTATGCAAAATAGTAATAAAGGTTTAGATACTACAACTGTAATCGCATATTTAAAATTCCTTGATACACTTATTCATCAATCAAACATAACCATTCCTCAATTTTACTTAGAAACAGCGTATTATTTCAACAATCTGTACCTTAAATCAATGTTGAAATCATTAAGTATAAACTCTCTGAATCCAACGGTTAAAGCTGAGGTTAATAATATCAATGAACAAATAAATGCTATTAATAAATGAAACACCTCTCTTGGTATAAAAGGATTAGAAAAAATGGTAATCAATACACAAATTGTACAGATTGCAAATAACAACGTCACAGGAAGTCTATACAATACAATAGCAAACTTTGAACAAGTATTTAAAGATGTTATTGCATCATATCCTGATATACGCGTTACTAGTCTACAAACAGATGAAGCAACTCGTACAGCAAGAATATTTGGAACACTCAGATACAATGATACGAATACTCCAAATAGTCCTGCTAAAAACATCACTATCGTTGCACAATTTGAATATAAAGATGGACAATTTGTTGTATGATCATTACGTACACCATATGATCCAAATATTGATACTATTCTTACAAGTTTTATGGCAAAGAATAAATGAGAATCATTTGGCATACTTCTTGATGTGATTAAAAACAATACAGATTATACGAAAACAAATATCACATTATGTGATATACTCAGAGCTCAATCATCAATTATCGTATCATCATGTGACACAAGTCGTGCATCAATTACGTTAAAAAACACTGTTATTACGTTTAGTATTAGTAACAATGCTATTACAAAAGCAGCTACAGCAAACAATGCTCGACAAACGTACTTCCAAAACATGCTCAAAAATTGACCTATCGGTCAAGAGCGTATTAGAAACGTATTAGAAGCTGTTTCAATACTCTGAAATGATAATACAAATGATACTGATAATACAAGTATTGAGACTGAAAAAATTGCAATTGTTGAGAAATTTAAAAAATTCTTATGAGTTGAACCTACCGCTATCGTCTTCAAAAACGATAAACGAATCACAACATTTACTCTGAAAAACTATAGTTTTGCAACAGTTGTGGCAATAGACAAAAACTATAAGCTCTCTCCTCTTGTAATTGAAGTGAACAAACAAATTATCACAATCTCTAACTTCTCATTATCGCTTATTCCGTTCTCTCAAACAAGAATCACCGCATTTATTGATGATCCTATGGAATACATTAAGTCAATTGACACAGTGGCATATGAGAAAATTCAAAAAGCACTTGGTAAATAATTAAATTTGGTAAGTAATTAAATATCGAGAAACAAAAAAATCCATATGAATCATATCGTATGGATTTTTATATTATATAGATATCTATTTTTTTATACTTCAATAATAACTTGTTTTGATTCAATAATTTTTTGTTGCGTCTTTTCTGTCACAATCAATCCTGCAAGTGGTAAATAAACCATAAGCACACCAACAATCATTACAATATCACTAGCATAGATATGATTAGACACATCATTAACAAGAGCATAGTAAGCAAAGAGAATAACTACAATCCCCAACAACACTGCTTGCACTTTTAGCCATTTTTGTACCAATACAGCAATTCCATATTGAACAAGAAAGAACAAAAGTATTGCTACCAACAATCCAAGGATAGGATAATTATAAGCAACAAGGTATTCTTTTACGATGGTAGTTCAGTTCATAGTATATCGTGCTATAGTTGCAAGTCCTGCTCACGGCAACAAAATTGATAATACTCTTCTCAAAATATCTTTCATGAGTCGATGAATATTCATAATATAAATACATTTTTATAGTATATATCTGATTATAAAAAACAACCTCACATCAACATATATTTTCAAAAGAAAAAAACCAACATGAAGCATGCTGGTTTTATGGGGTTTTACCTTGCTGCGATGCAAGGTAATTTGGATGAACTCTTTTTGTAGGAATATTGTGACGAGGATTCCTACTTTTATGCCCAGATGGCAACATCTTACGGTTATAGCCACGATGAACATAAATTTCTTTTCTTGTATGAATATCAATCACACGAGAATCATTATGACGTTTTTTATCATCAACTACAAACAATTGATGTGTTAACTCTCTAGACATACAGTCTATAATGAAAGGTTCTTCTATAACAGATTTAGTTGCCACAATAATCAACTGTGGTCTATATCCGAAAATGGGATCTCCTACAGAAACCCAACCATAAATTGGTACAATAATTTTCATAATTTATATATTTTAGTTTCCATGATTATAAAGATACAATCAGCGATGTCAATAAAACAATTCTTAAGGTTGATTTTATAGTATAAAAACTACCCTATAAAATAGATAGCAATTACACTTTCCTCTTGATTTCCTACTAGATACGCCTATATAATTGCCATGTTTTAACTCTTTATATTCTTCCATGAAAAAATACATTGCCGAACTTCTTGGAACATTCTTCCTCGTTCTTATTGCATGACTTAGTGGAGATCCTTTAGCAATCGGTGTTGGACTTGCTATCCTCGTATACGCGACAGGACCTATCTCAGGTGGACATCTTAATCCAGCAGTAACACTTTCATTACTTGTTGGTAAGAAAATCAGAATGAATGAAGCAATCAACTACTGGGTTGCACAACTAATTGGTGCAATTTGTGGAGCACTTGTATACCGACTTCTCAAAGGAGTAACAATCTCTATTATGCCATTAGATGGAATTCCTATGTGGAAAGCTGGTCTTGGAGAATTCATCTTCACATTCCTCTTGGCTATGGTAGTATATCTTACTGCTGTATACAAAAAAGCTGAAGGTAACCAATACCGAGGTGCAGCAATCTGATTGACAGTATTTGTGGCTGCAGTAAGTGTTGGTAGAATGACTGGTGGTGCTTTCAACCCAGCAGTAGCAACAGGTTCAATCTTAGTAGACCGAGTTCACGGTGGAGCAAGTGGTATGTACCTTTGGATGTATCTTGTAGCAACACTCCTTGGAGGGTTCACAGCTGGTCACCTTTGTAGATCACTTAAAAACGACTAATCATGAGAAAAATCATTTTCTCATTAATAGCATGTAGTGTTCTTGTATGACAAATTGCAATACAACCATATACATATGCTAAAAACACATATCGTCCAAAAAGCAATCATACATATATTAGTTGACTCAAAGGATGATGTTACTATATCAACAAAAATAATAACAAAACCTATGTTGATAGATCTCTGTGCAAGAAATAGAGCCTATCACCTAATATCTGAATACCCACAAAGACGCACCTA
>CAXYYI010000004.1:0-20142 GCA_964293055.1 uncultured bacterium
AATGTAATGTTTTGTTTTTGTGTTTGTGAAAGAGTGAAAATATTTTTATGTCCAACAAAAATTCATTTCGTAATGGCATCAATCACATTATTATAAATTTCTTGTGGATATTCTGTACTTGTAGGATTATACTTTCATCGATTTTTGATTTTATCAAAAAATTCATTTTGTGATTTTAGAAAATTTGATTCTTTTTTATTTCATCATGGCGCTTTCATTTTCCTTGGAAACTAATGTGTAAATATATATAAGTATATGTATTCATATTGTTTTTGTCAAATTATGCATATATCTTTTGTGACACTTTTCCCTGAAATATATACTAGTTTCTGTGAAGCTTCATTGATTAAAAAAGCAGTAGAGAAATCTATATTGAATATATCTTTTGTTAATCCAAGAGATTTTACATACGATAAACATAAACAAGTTGATGACGAAATCTATGGTGGTGGTGCAGGTATGTTAATTAAAGCACAACCTATGATAGATTCTGTACGTAGTATTATCACAGAATATAATTTGCAAGCATGATGAAACTGGAAGCTATGTTTTGTTTCTCCATCGCAAACAATATTTAATCAAAAAATTGCCTACGAATATAGTGTCCTCGATCATATTATTTTTGTATCTGGTCGTTATGAGTGAATAGACTATCGTTTCCAACAATATTGTATAATACATTATCCAGAAAATTTTGTTATCCTTTCCCTAGGGCAATTTGTTACACTTGGTTGAGAAGCACCATCTATGGTGATAACAGAAGCTATCACAAGACTGATTCCATGAGTCATAAAAGAAGAAACAAGTCATCTTCTCGAAAGCTATGACCCAAACCAAAATATGCAGAACCTTGAATATCCACAATATACTCGTCCAGAACAAGTGGAATGAATGAGTGTGCCTGAAGTGCTCTTAAGTGGTAATCACGCAAAGATAGATGAGTGGAGGAAAGAAAATATGTCTTAAGTTTTCTTAATATTTCTCAAATTTCACTTGCTCTTTTGTAATCCCATGTGCCTCTAAAATTCATCTTACTTCGTCTACCATCTCTGGCTTCCCACAAATAAAGACTGATACGTCTGTTGTCCCCAAGAACTGCAATGCTTCATCTAATCCATGTTGGATATAGCCATCATGATATCGTAGATTTTCTCATGCATTGTTCTCCTCAGTATTGTCGCGGCGCTCTTTTTCTCTCGATAAGAAAATTGTTTTCTTTGTGTTATCTATCTCTTTTGTAAAAAGTTCTTTGGTAGATGGAAGAACATGGTCAGCATATCTTTCTCAGTATAACATAGATACCTTAGAAAATTGTTGCTTTGCAACAATGGACTCGTAGAGTCCAATCATCGGCGATAAACCACTCCCAACTGAAATAAGCAAATAGTTGTCATGTGCTCAGGTGTCAGTCATATGTCATACTGGTCATTGGAGATGGAGTGTATCACCTATATTTATGCCTCTTGTTAGATAATCAGACATAAATCCTTCGCGTACTTTCTTAACTACAAAACCAATTGTTCCCTTTTCTTGTAACTCTTGATTAGTTGTCGCAATACTATATGGTTTCTTAAGAGGTTTTTGGAGTTCAGGATGGTTGTGATCTGAAGCCACCATCATAAACTGTCACTCTTTGAAAGAGAATTGTGTATCAGGCTTGCAGCGGACAAATGTTACTTCTTTTGATGGAGAGTATTCTATATGAGTGATGATTGCTTGCATTGTTCTAGATATATGTTTAAATATAATTTATATAATATAGTTATGATTTAAGGTTGTCTTAATATATACCTTGTATACTAAAAACATATTTATTTTTTCATAAAATACAATGATTAACAAAAATTATATTATTTTCTGAAGTATTTTATTGTGATTAATTGTGATTGGTGCTACTTTCTATATAAAAAGAGGTTATGGCGGTGTATCTCGCTTTCCAGACAATCAATTTACATACCAAGAGTGAAACCAAAAAAATGAATCCAATATATCAAATCAATGAAATGCGCAAACCCCTATCAATACTGCGCCTCAGATTACAATTTCTGATGATATCAGGCAAGGACTACTCTTAATGAGAGAAGAAGAGAAACTAGCAAAAGATGTCTATGCGTATTTTGCATCACTGTACTCTGTACCAGCATTTACTAATATTACAGCTTCTGAGACAAAACATATGAGTAGTGTAAAGACCCTTTTGGATAAATATAATATAACTGACCCTGTAAAAGATGATACAGTATGAGTCTTTACAAACCCATCATTTACTATGCTTTATAATGAATTGACTACAAAGGGTACAACCTCTCTTACAGAAGCATTGAAAATATGAATCCAGATAGAAGAGTTAGATATAACAGATATAGATAAATTATTATCGCAAGTGCCAACTGATAGTGATGTTGCCTTAGTATATAATAATCTTAGGTCTTGATCTATAAGACACCTTACTTCATTCATAAATAATTTAGAAAAACAATGAGAAACATATGTCTCAATATATCTTCAATAAATTTTTTTGATAAAAGCTGTCGTAACTTTGGCAGCTTTTTTGTTTTGTCAAATTCTGTCTATTACGCTGTCTACGTATTTTTTATGTATTTTTGAAAAATAGTCAAAAAATCTCTTGCAATTGATCAAGGAAACTGTATCATCCTATGTAAACCACGAAAACAACTCTAAACAAAAACAAACGAAAATCCGCAGAAATTAGCCAGTACATGTATCAGAGTAAAAACATCCTTCGACGTTGTTCACTGCTCTATATCTCATGTGCAAGTTTTTTTTTGTCAGAGAGAACAAAGGTACATACGATATGATGCCCTATGCCAGGGTAGCTCAGTGGTAGAGCAGGGGCCTGAAAAGCCCTGTGTCGGAAGTTCGATTCTTCTCCCTGGCACCATTCTAATGATTGACCGGGGATTAGCTCAGATGGCTAGAGCGCTTGGTTTGGGACCAAGAGGCCGCGAGTTCGAGTCCCGCATCCCCGACCATTTGTTATTATTATAATGTGAGTGTAAGAAATCCTATGTGTTTTATGGGCATGTAGCTCAGTTGGTTAGAGCGCGTCTCTGATAAGGACGAGGTCGATGGTTCAAATCCATCTATGCCCACCATTATTGTTATTAAATTAGTTAATTATTTATTCCTTATTATAGTACACTATGTCAAAAATGCATGTGAATGTAGGTACAGTAGGTCACGTGGATCATGGTAAAACAACATTGACTGCTGCTATTACTACAGTAGCTTCTACAAAAGGTTTCGCGAAAGCGCAAGCTTATGACGCAATTGATAATGCGCCAGAAGAAAAAGCAAGAGGTATTACTATCAACACAAGACACGTTGAATATGAAACTGATACTAGACATTACGCTCATATCGACTGTCCAGGGCATGCCGATTACGTTAAAAACATGATCGTTGGTGCTGCACAAATGGATGGAGCTATCTTGGTAGTTGCTGCTACAGATGGACCTATGCCTCAAACAAGAGAACACGTACTACTTGCAAAACAAGTAAATGTGCCAAACATCTGTGTATTCTTGAATAAGTGTGATATGGTAGAAGATGTAGATATGATTGATCTTGTAGAAGAGGAAATCAGAGATCTTCTTAAGAAGAACGGATTTGATGGTGACAATGCTCCTATCATTAGAGGTTCTGCTCTTAAAGCTGTTGAAAATCCAACAGACGCTGAAGGTGCTGCTAAATGTATTTGGGAACTTCTTAATGCTCTTGATACATACTTCCCAGACCCAGCAAGAGAAAATGATAAACCATTCCTTATGCCAGTTGAAGATGTATTCTCTATCAAAGGTAGAGGTACAGTTGTAAC
Source organism: uncultured bacterium (assembly GCA_964293055.1). Lineage (GTDB taxonomy): Bacteria > Patescibacteriota > Gracilibacteria > Absconditabacterales > Absconditicoccaceae > JBDHUW01. Next base: position 3,839 of record CAXYYI010000004.1, read on the forward strand.
AGGTAGAATTGAAAGAGGAACACTTAATATGAATGATCCAATTGAAATCGTTGGTCTTCAAGATGATCCTACAGCTACTGTTTGTACTGGTATCGAAATGTTCCACAAACAACATCCATCTGCTGAAGCAGGTATGAATGTTGGACTTCTTTTGAGAGGTATCGATAAAGATAATGTAGAAAGAGGACAAGTTCTTGCTAAACCAGGATCAGTAAAACCATTCTCTAAATTCGAAGCTGAAGTATACGTACTTAAGAAAGAAGAAGGAGGTAGACATACACCATTTATGGCTGGATATAAACCACAATTCTTCGTAAGAACAACAGATGTTACAGGTACTGTATCTATGGAAGGTAGAGAAATGATTATGCCTGGTGACAATGCTAAGATCCAAGTAGAACTTATCTACAAGATTGCTATGGAAGAAGGTCTTAGATTTGCTATCCGTGAAGGTGGTAGAACTGTTGGAGCTGGTGTTATTACTAAGATCCTTGGATAATACAACCTTTGAATGCTGAAATTATAAGTATATTACTTAATTATATATATGCTCTGTGGTTGGGTATGTGGCAACATATACCCAATTGCTAGCATTACTCTATACACTATTTATTTGCAGTGCATATTATCTATTATGGCTGACGCAATATCACCTAAGTTGAGAATTAAACTCAAAAGCTACGATGTAAAAATGCTTGAAACATCAACAAGTAAACTTGTTGGACTTCTTGTAAAATCGTGAGCTACTATTAAAGGACCTATTCCTTTGCCTAAGCAAAGAAAACTCTATACAGTTCTTAAGTCAAACTTTGTTTACAAGAACGCTAGAGAACAATTCGAAAGATCTACATATTCAAGATTGATTGATGTTGTTGAAACAGGGCCAAAAACAATTGAATACCTTCAAAATCTCTCAATCCCAGTAGGGGTTTCAGTAGAAGTAAAAGTATTCTAATTATCTTTATATTACCATAAGTGTCTTCGTGTCATGAAAACGAATAAGTGACTCATTGTTAAGAAAAAAGAAATGACAAAACTTCGATTGGAGGATCGTCATGTAGCGGTAACGCTTCTTGAAGTTATTCCACAAGAAGTTGTCAGATATAAAACTCTAGACCAAGATGGTTATGAGGCTGCAGTTTTGTGAGTTGGTAAAAAAGAACTCAACAAAGAAAAAGGGCAAAAGGTTGCATACGATCTTGTAAAAGAATTCGGATGTGATGAAGCTCTTAAGTCTTCACACCCAGCTGGTACTCCATTATCTGTTGAAATGCTTGAAGGAGTAGAAAAAGTTGCTCTTACGGGTGTATCAAAAGGGAAAGGTTACCAATGAGTTATGAAAAGATTTCATACGAAAGGTTGACCAAAAACGCATGGTTCTAAATTCCACAGACACGTTGGGTCTATGGGGAATAGAAAACCAAGACGTACACAAAAAGGTCATCCTCATGCGTGACACATGGGTTCAGAAACAGTAACTCTACACAATAGACCTGTTGTTGAATTGCTTACGCTTCATGGTACACCGTTTGTTGCGGTTAAAGGTTCTGTTCCTGGATCATACAATTGATATCTTTCATTGTATGTAGGATAATTTATGTTATTTCGCTATCACCTAGATGAGTTATAGTATTGCAATATACGATGCAAAAGGAAAAGTTATAGAAACGAAACAATTGAACGATGCTATTTTCGCTGATGAAAATATCAATGATTGATTGATTCATGAATTCTATGTTTTGCAACAAGCAAATGCACGTCTTCCTTATGCACATACAAAAACAAGAGCTGAAGTAGCTGGTTCTGGTAGAAAACTGTACAGACAAAAAGGTACAGGAAATGCTAGAGTTGGTGAAGCACGTTCTCCTATAAGAAAACATGGTTGAGTTGCTTTCGGTCCAAGAAACACTACTGACTATTCAAAAGATATGCCAAAGAAAATGAAAAAATTGGCATTGGCGGGTGTGTTAACAATCAAAGCTAGAAACGAACAACTTGTTGGTCTTGTGGACAATGCTCTTGGTGTTATTAAGACGAAAGAAGCACTTGTTATGCTTCAAAATATCGGATTAGCTAACAAAAAGACTTTGGTTGTTATGCCAGAAAAAGATGCTAACATAGAAAAATCTATGAGAAACATCCCTTCTGTAAAAACAATCCTTGCATCATACCTTAATCCAGTTGATCTTCTTCAATATGACAAAGTACTTGTTATGGAAGGATCACTAGAAAAGATTAATACATTATTCGCATAATACATACTACATATTTACTTTGTGCCCTTATCTATCGCTATGGCGTACGTTGATATTCTCAGACAGAGAGCGAAAAAGAGTGTTGCAGTCAAAGCACTCAAAACTCTTAATCCACATGACATTATACTTGCTCCTGTATTGACAGAAAAAGCATATCATGCAGCAGATTCTGATAAAAAAGATGCTAGCAAAAAATACTTTTTCAAAGTTCATGCAGATGCAAATAAAAATGATGTTAAACAAGCTATTCTTACAATCTATGGTGTTCAACCAGAATCTGTAAACCTACTTTGGGTTAAGGAAAAAGGAAGAGCAAATAGAAAGCTTGTAAGAAGATCATATAAAAAAGCAATCGTGAGTGTTGCAGGAGGTAAATCTCTTCCTGTATTAGATATCTAATTTATTTGTTTCTAGGTCGGTATTACTATGGCAGTAAAAAAATATAAGCCTTATACACCATCAAGACGTTCAATCGTATGATACGATTTCTCAGATATTACTAAAACTAAGCCTGAAAAGAGCCTTACGGTTTCTCTTCATAGAACGGCTGGGAGAAATCAATATGGTAGAATCACATCAAGATGGATGGGAGGTGGTCACAAGAGATTGTACCGTTTGGTAGACTTTAGAGGATATGATAAACTCAATATCCCTGCAAAAGTTGCCTCTATTGAGTATGATCCATATAGAACTGTAAGAATTGCACTTCTATCATATGCTGATGGTGAAAAAAGATACGTATTAGCATGGAAAAATATCAAAGTAGGTGATTCTGTTATGACTGGTGATCAAGCGTCTCTAGTAGCTGGTAATAGAAAACAACTAAAAGATATTCCAGAAGGGTTTAATTTGTTCAACCTAGAGTATACTCCATTTACAAAAGGAAAAACAATTAAATCTGCGGGTTCATACGGTGTAATTGTCGGGAAAGATGAGGCGCTTCGTGTTGTCTTTATTAAACTTCCTTCTGGTGAAGTAAGAAAGTTTGATGAAAAATGTTGGGCTACTATTGGACAATTGGGTAATGAAGATCACAAAAATATTGTTATCGGTAAAGCTGGTAGAGCAAGATGGATGTGATTGAAACCAAATGTACTTGGTAAATCAATGAACCCTGTTGACCATCCGCATGGTTGAGGGGAAGGACATGCTGAAATTGGTTTGAGATTTCCTAAATCATTTACTGGTAAACCAGTACCTCCAGGAAAGAAAACAAGAAAAGCTAAGAAATGGTCTACGAAGTTTATTGTTTCAAGAAGAACAAAAAACTAATAATATATGTGTTTTTATCTATAAATTGTATTGTCTAATGACAAGATCACTCAAGAAATGATTCTATGTCAACGAAAAACTTTTGAAAAAGATTGCTACTATGACAGCATCTGGTGAAAAGAAAGTTATCAAAGTTTGGGATAGAGCATGTCAAATTGTTCCAGAAATGATTGGGTTTACTCTTGCAGTACACAATGGGAAACAATTTGTGAGCTTATACATCAATGAAGAAATGATTGGACACAGATTGTGAGAGTTTGTACCAACAAGAACATTCAAGGGACATCCATTCTAGTGTATGATTTTAATTACTATCCGTGCAGTATACTATGCAAAACAGTCTTAGTGCAACCCTGAAATATGCACTTACATCATATAAAAAAATGCAACTCTTGGGGAAGCTTGTTGCAGGAAAACAAGTTGATGAAGCTCTCGTAATTCTTGAGCATACACCAAAAGCAGCAGCAAAAATGTTATGGAAGGTTGTTAAATCTGCCCAAGCAAATGCTGTAAACAATGCTGGTAAAGATACATCATCACTCTATATTGCACATGTTCATGTAGGTAGAGGACCAAAAATCAAAAGAATGAGATTTGCGTCAAGATCTAAAATGCATGCATATGTGAAACATAGATCGTTCGTCAAAGTTATTTTAACTACTAAATAGTGTATATATGTGACAAAAGGCAGATCCTAGAGGACTGAGAGTTGGTGTGACTAAGTCACGATCATCTGAATGGTTCGCAAAAACTACACGCCAAGGTGCTCAATTTTTCGTACAAGATATGCAAGTAAGAAAATTTGTAGAAGAAAACTACAAAAGATCTGGAATTGCAAAGATTGTAATTAGAAAAACAGATAAAGAATGTGAAATCATTATCTTTACTGCGAAACCTGCTCTTATCCTTGGTAAAGAAGGAAAAAAACTTGAAGATTTCCAAAAGAAACTTGTGAAAAAGTTTGGTGGAGAATTCAAGGTTGTTCTTAAGGATGTAAGACTCCCAGAACTTTCTGCAAAAATTATGGGTGAGTTTGCTGCACAACAACTTGAAGCTCGTATGCCATTTAGAAGAGTTGCTAAGACTCTCCTTCAAAAAGTTATGGAAAAAGGAGCTACAGGTATTAAGGTACAAATCTCAGGTAGACTTGGTGGAGTTGATCTATCAAGAAGTGAAAAATTTTCTCAAGGAAGAGTATCACTTCAAACACTTAGATCTGATATTGACTATCATGTTACAACTGCTCTTACTAAATACGGTATCCTAGGTATCAAAATCTGGATTTCAAAAGGAGATGTAGTAACAAAATCAGCATCATCAAAATCTCAAGGTGATGAAAAAAAGAAAGCTATGGAAAAAGTTCTCTCACATAAAGAATAATAATATTGTTTTAATCATATTACCCGTGTGTACTCATGTCATTACTGACGCCAAAAAGATGGAAGTATCGTAAACAAATGAGAAGTAGAATCACTGGTGCCGCTACTAGAGGTAATCAAGTAGTGTTCGGTGAATTCGGTCTCAAAGCAACTACGAGCTCATATGTAACAAATAGACAACTTGAAGCTGCCAGAAAAGTTATCGTAAGATACACAAGAAAGGTAGGTAAAATGTGGTTTAGAGTGTTTCCAGATGTTCCACAAACAAAGAAAGGACTTGAAATGCCGATGGGTACTGGGAAAGGTGATGTAGCAATGTATACAGCCAGAATCAAGAAGTGAGGTATTATCTTTGAAGTAAGTGGATTAGATAGAGAAACAGCTAACAAAGCATTCAAATTAGCTGGATATAAACTCCCTATGAAAATCAAGATGGTTGAAAAGGGTGAAATAAGATAATCTTTATATTATGTTTACGTTATCGTAATGTCTGTGAAACAATTATCTTTCCAAGACTTGGTTGATAAGTCACTTAAAGAACTTGTGGCTATGCGTCGTGATTTCAAAAAACAACTTTTTGAACTTCGCATGAAAAATGCTCTTAAGTCATTGAAAGAAACACATATTATATCAGTGTTGAGAAAAAATATTGCAAGAATTAACACTGCTTTAACTTCTAAAAGCAATCTTCACTAATGGCTGTTCTTGGATGAAAAAATATCAAAGAAGTTGTTGGTACTGTATCTAGCGACAAGATGGATAAAACTATCGTTGTAGCTGTTAAATCAGTTAAACAACATCCTTTGTATAGAAAAAGATATACAACAAAGAAATAATACTATGCTCATGATGAAGCAAATACTGCTCATATCGGAGATACAGTAAAAATTAGACTCGATAAACCATTGAGTAAAACTAAAAGATGGACACTTGTTGAAGTTGTACAACAAGCTGCATAGTCTTGTCCATGCTATTTATCTTTCCTATGCTATATAGAAAATGTTACAAACAGAATCAGAAGTTGTAATTGCAGATAACTCAGGAGCTAAACAGTGAAAAGTCATCAGAATCCTTAAAGGTTCTACATGAAAAAAAGCTGGAGTAGGTGACAGAGTTGTAATTGCAATCAAATCGGTTTCTACTACCTCTTCGTTCAAAAAAGGTGATGTTGCGAGAGCAGTTATCGTGAGAACAAAAAAAGGTGTTGCTAGAAAAGATGGTTCATACCTTAAATTTAACGACAATGCTGTTGCACTTATTAATAAGGATAACGAACCAATTGGGAAAAGAATATTTGGGCCAGTTGCAAGAGAATTAAGAGAGTCTGGATTTAAGGACATTGCAACACTTGCTGAAGAAGTTATTTAATCTCTCATTGTTCATATATCCATGAAAAAATTAAGACAAGGTGACCCAGTAAAAGTTATTGCTGGTAAATATAAAGGTAAAACATCAAAAATCGTGTCTGGTGATGGTGATATCGTTGTAGTTGATGGAGTCAATGTAATGAAAAAAGCTGTAAAAGGTAAAGGATTCATTGATAAAATCAAACCTATCCACATTTCTAATGTTGCATATTTTGATGAAAAGGCTGGAACTTCAAAGATCGCTATTGCTATCAATGAAAAAGGTCAAAAAACAAGAGTTTTGAAAAAAACTCAAAAGACAATTGCATAATTGTTAACTATCTATTTATTCTATCTGTTTGTGTGCCATGAGTTTATTTGCACAATTCCATAAAGAGACAAAACAATCACTTAAAACATCTCTTGGTAAGAAAAACATTCACCAAGCACCTATCATTGATAAGGTGATTGTAAATGTAGGGATCTGATCTCTTGCTACAAGAAAGGGTGTTAAGGACTTTTCTGACATAGAAAAAAACCTTACAAAAATCACTGGTCAAAAACCTCTCTTGGTAAAATCAAAGAAATCTATCTCGAACTTCAAACTTAGAGAAGATATGCCTGTAATGTTCAAAGTAACTTTGAGAAGAGAAAAAGCTCATGAGTTCCTTGATAAACTTACAAAGATTGTATTGCCTAGAGTGAGAGACTTTAATGGACTTAATCCTAAGAGTTTTGATCCTCAAGCGAATATGAATATTGGACTTACGACACAAGCTATCTTTCCAGAATTGATGGCTGATGATCCAGGGGCATCAATGGGAGTGCAAATCAATATTGTAACTCATGCTGAAAGTAAAGCTGATGCTCAAGCATTGCTTCAATCATTAGGATTCATATTTATTGAAAAATAATAATACTATATAATCTTCTTTATTCATACCTAACATTCTGTTATGGCTAGAAATGCGCTAAAAGTAAAACAAGCACGCTTAGAACAAAAGATGTTCGCAGCTCTTGCAGAGGGGAAAACTATGGAAAAAGCTACAAGATACTACAATAGATGTAAACTTTGTGGTAGATCAAACAGTTTCATTAGAGACTTTGGTATTTGTAGAGTATGCCTCAGAAAATACGCAAGAGAATGACTTATTATGGGTCTGAAAAAAGCAAGCCGATAATTTTATCTTCTATTTTTTCACTGACATGAGCTTTGTGAACGCTCCAATCCACGATCTTCTCATTAGAATCAAAAATGCATATATGGCGAGAAGAACAACACTTGAATGAGTAACTTACTCTCAATTCAAAACAAAAGTGTTGGATCTCCTACAATCATATGGATTTATCCTCTCATATGAGATCGTTGAACAAGGATCTAAAAAATCCCTCAATATAAAATTGAAACAGGTAAAGGATGAAATCAATGATGTTCCTGTTATCAAATTTTTCTCTAGACCTTCAAGACGCTGGTATGTTTCATACAAGGACATCAAACCAGTTGCAGCAGGTAGAGGTATTGGTATACTCTCAACATCACAATGACTTCTTCCATCTCACGTTGCAAAACAAAAGAAAATAGGTGGAGAACTTATTGCAGAGATTTACTAGTTTATTTGTTGTTACATATCTATCCATGTCTAAGATTGGAAAAAAAACTATAACAGTTCCTCAAGGAGTAACGGTTACTATCAACGGTCAACACGTTGAAGTAAAAGGACCAAAAGGAACTCTATCATATACAGCATTAGAAGGAGTATCAGTAGTACTCGAAGATAATGTTCTTACTGTGTCTGTTGCAGACGATAGTATTAGAAACCTTTGGGGGCTTACAAGAACTCTTGTAAATAATATGGTTGTTGGTGTATCAGAAGGATATACTATCAAACTTCATATTTTATGAGTAGGTTTTGGAGCAAAAGTGAATGGACAAAAATTAGGTCTTTCACTAGGTTTCTCTCATCCAGTAGATTTTGATCTTCCACAAGGAATCGCAGCTACTGTTGAAAAAGACCCAAAAGGTAATGATATCATTACTTTGACATGAATAGATAAGCAGCTTATTGGTGAAACTGCAGCAAAGATCAGAAAATTGAAAAAACCAGAACCATATAAAGGAAAAGGTATTAGATACTTTGGAGAACAAATTAAACTCAAAGCTGGTAAAGCAGCTAAGAAATAATAACTATTCTTAATAACTTATTTTAGCTATCATAGCGTATCAGAATGAAAGCAAAAAACTCTCTTTATAGCAAAGCTCGTAGATTAGAAAGAAGAAAAAATAGAGTAAATACTCTTATCAAGAAGACTACGACACTTCCAAGATTGATTGTACGAAAATCAAATGTACATACATCTGCACAAGTTGTAGATAATTCTGGAAAAGTACTTGCATATGCTACTGATAAAGCAGCAAAAGGTACTAAAACAGAAAAAGCATTTGCAGTAGGACAACAAGTTGCAGAACTTGCAAAAAAACAAGGAATTGAAACTGTTGTATTTGATAGAAACGGAAATCGCTATCATGGAAGAGTAAAAGCTGTAAGTGAAGGTGCTCGTGAAGCAGGACTCAAAAACTAATCATGCTATAATATAAATTATATACTTCAAGCATATATTTACATTGTTTTATAGGTCTATCTATGACTACAAATCAAAGAAAGGAAAAACCAAAAAAAGAGTTTGAAGAACTGCTTTTGGAGGTTAGAAGAGTGACAAGAGTGAATACAGGGTGAAGACAACTTTCATTCAGAGCAATTATCCTCGTTGGTAACAAAGCAGGAAAAATTGGTCTTGGAGTTTCAAAAGGAGCCGATGTACAAATTGCTGTAAGAAAGGCTACAAATGAAGCATACAAAAACATGAAAGTAATCCCTATTACTGAAGGAGGAAGTATTCCTTACGAAGTGTCATTCAAATATAAATCAGCTATTATTAAACTTCTTCCAGCTGCGCCTGGTACAGGGTTGAAAGCTGGTTCATCACTCCGTTCTGTTATGGAAATTGCTGGATACAAGAACATTCTTTCTAAGATTATGGGTACAAACAATAAGCTTAATAATGCTCTTGCAACTATCATGGCTCTTAGTACATTCAAAGTAGACAGATCTAAGATGGAAACATTGAATCTACAAGAAGTACTTGATACAAGAAAAAGAGAACAAGCTGAAGCTGATGCTGAAAGAGCTGCACAAGGTGATAGAAGAAGAAAACCAAGTGCAGGTGGTGATAACAACAACGCTCAAAAGAAAAAACCAGCTCCAAGAAAACCAGCTGGTAAATAATTTATTATTTCTGGTATAACACCATGTTTGGATATCAACTTACAAGATCATCAGGATACAAAAAACCTCGTATTCAAAGAGGGAGATGAGATTCTTCAGGAAGAGGTAATTACTCAGGAAGAGGTCTCAAAGGACAAGGATCAAGAACAGGTACTTCTATGCGTGCTTCTTTCGAAGGGGGACAAACACCATTGATCCAAAGACTTCCTAAACTAAGAGGTTTCAAAAGACATTTCAAGCTTCAAACAGTATTTCAACCTGTTAATCTAGCTGCATTAGAACGTGATGTTCGTGTAGAAAGCGGAGCGACAATTACATTTGAAAATCTCGTAGTACGAGGATATGCACATAAGAATGACAAAGTAAAAGTTCTTGGTAATGGAGATCTTTCTAAAAAACTTTCATTCGATGGTATCCATGCATTCTCAGCTACTGCTAAAGAAAAAATTGAAGCAGCAGGTGGTTCAATTGCATAATTCTATATCTTTTTTTCTACTCTCATGGCATCAACACTACAAACACTTGGTGATATATGGCGCTCAAAAACTATTAGAAAGAAGATTCTAATCACATTAGGGCTTCTTGCATTATATAGACTGCTAGTATTCTTACCAGTACCGTTTGTAAATATTGATAATCTTGTTAATCATTCACAACTAGCTTCAAGTGGACTTCAATACTTTGCTATGCTATTGGGAGGTTCATTAGAACAGTTCTCTATCATCGCAGTAGGGTTGGGAGCATATATTAATGCATCAATTATTGTACAATTGTTGACAGCAGTAATACCAGCTCTTGAAGAACTACAAGAACAAGGTGAAACATGAACAATGAAAATTCAACAATATACAAGATGGCTAACATTCCCATTGGCATTCATTCAAGGGATTGGTATGACATACTTTGCAAACTACCTTCTTGGAGGTAACTTGATCAATGTACAAAACTTTGGTCTTGTATTACTATCAGCATTCGTATTATCAGTTGGAGCAGTAATGCTTCTTTATATAGGAGAACTTATTACAGAAAAAGGTATCTCAAACGGTATCTCATTGATTATCTTCTCTTCAATTGTCTCAGGAATTGTTTCAAAGGTGTATACTGATGTAGCAGCTGCAAGAGGTGATTGGATTGGAGTAGTAATCTTTATGCTAGTAATCGTTATTGGTCTTATTCTTCTATCAGTATTGATTCTTAAGACTATCAAAGAAATACCTATTATCTATGCAAAACAAGGAAAAGTACAAGAAAGTTCAACACTTCCAATTCCATTGAATCCTGTAGGGATGATACCAATTATCTTTGCTATCGCTTTCGTAACATTCCCATACTTGATCTCTCAAATGATTACAAAATTTGGTGGATCAAACAACACTATGTTGGAAATTGCAAAACGAGTTGAAGCTAACTTCAATATCTACAGTCAACAACCAGCTATTCTAGCTATTGTTGTATACTTCATTTTGATTGTTGCCTTCACATTCTTCTACTCATTGATTACATTCAATCCAGAGAAGATGTCAGACAATATCCAAAAAAGAGGTGGATTTATTCCTGGAATTAGACCTGGAAATCAAACTGCATCATACATTGGTAAACTCCTTAGTCATCTTTGTCTTTGGGGAGGACTTGGACTTGGACTTATTGGTATTTATACATACATATTACAATATATTCCATTTATCCAAGATCTAACACAATCACTTGGAGCCCTACCAATCGTTGTAACAGGTTCAGGTGTAATTATTATTGTATGAGTTGTTCAAGAAATTGTAAACAAAATCAATGCAGAACTCCTTATGCACAAATACGATAGAGTATAATATTATACATATAACAAACTACAGAAAATCCGACCTTTGGTCGGGTTTTTTTGTTATCTTTCAGGGTGACTAGTTATTTTGTATATTAAAATAAGAAGATGTCAAATATACTTGTAAATACATGTGTAAATAATATAATTAAATGTGTAAAAAAATATTAAAACAATAAAAAATAAATAAAATTATGAATATAGAAGAAGTAAAATCCAAAAATCCTAAGACAGATTTGGATATGGTTGCATTGTATCTACAAATCCAAGGTATCCTACCAGATCTTTTACAGAGAAGAGATCTTATGAAGTCACTTAAAGTACTGCATGATGAGCCAGAAGTATGGCGTATATGGTGGCAACTTGGTGAAGTACGTGTTATGTTTCATAAAATTATGCCAGCCATGCCAGATAGAGCATTTTTTCATCCACATCCATGGCCAAGTATGGTTAGATTACTAAAAGGACATTATATCAATACCATTGGTATTTATAATGGTCCGAAAGAGAATGTAGAAAAACTTTTCCCAGAAGAATTAGATGATTTTGGGAAGAAACTTATTCCGATGGAAATGCAGATTGGAGAAAACTCTATGTATCGTATGCTTGACGTGAGACAATTCCATAAAGTCGTCTCTGGGAATCCAGTTTACTCACTTATGATAATTGGGCAACCATATTTTCCAGGAGCAACGAAACAGTTTTCTCGTCAGCCAGTGGTACAAAATCCACCACTAACTGAAGAAGAACAAGATGATATTATATCTGTGGTGAAACAACACTACAGTATCTAACTACTTATAGGACCAAGCATTTTGTTTGGTCTTTTTTGTTATATAAATTTCACTTGCAAACAAAGACATATATTATATAATTGTCAATAGTTAAATAAATTATAAACAACAAAATATAAAAGATATGATATTATTAAAAACAGAAATATTGAAAGCCCAGAAAGCTGGAGATATTAAAATTGAGCCATGGTTCCCGGATTTATTTCTTGGTCCAAATTCTTATGACGTACACTTAAGTCCCATTTTAGCAACGTATCAAGAAGATATTCTTGATGCGAAAAAGGAAAATTCATTGGACTTCCATATTATTCATAAGGAAAAAGGATTTCTTTTATTACCCAATAAACTATATCTTGGTTCTACCTTGGAGCATACAGTTACTAATAACTATGTTCCAGAGATTGATGGTATATCTAGTACAGCTCGACTTGGAATTGATATTCATAAGACCGCTGCTAGAGGTAATATGGGATTTGGAGGAACATGGACTTTAGAAATTACAGTAGCACAACCAGTTCGTATATACGCTGGTATGCCTATAGGTCAATTAACCTATTTCAAACCTTATGGAGATGTTAATGACTCAGTAAATAAAAAAGAAATCAATAGCTATGCAGGACAAGTTGGTTTACCGGTTGGTAGTCAAATGTTTAAAAAGGTGATTCCTCCACCTGAGTTAGAAATTTTTTTAGAAAAACAAATTGAAGAATTTGAAAAACAATTAGCTTAATTTTTTTCACAACCACCGATATTTCGTCGGTGGTTTTTTACATAAAAAAAGATTGATACATTGTATCAATCTAATACCTCTTTAATCTCCGATGTTGGTACTCTATCCATAAATACTTTTTACCCCACTACTAATTAAGTTCCTTCCGTCTGCTTCGCGAGGAGTTATTTCTCCAGATCAACTAATGTAGACTTGTTCTAGTTTTGAAAATCATGCTTGAGTGATGAGTTTCCCCAGTTCTCATGGTGAAAAAATGTGGTATAATCTAGTGGCGATTAACTCTCATTGTGGATTCTTCCATGGCACCATAATATCATCTTTGTTGAAGTATCACAGCGTGAGATATGACTTCCAGCGGGCTTGGTTGGTTGCAGTTTTATATTTCTTTTTAAACCAATCAGAGTAACACCAATTTGTCATAATAAAACAACCATTATATGTCAGAGCTGCGTAGATGCCATCAAGTACAAATGATCTTTGTTGTACTGTTGGGAGATGATGGAAACTTGCAATACCTATGATGCAGTCTATAGATTCTTGTTCAATTTTACTAATATAATCACACATGTCGCTATGTATCCACGTTGCATCTGGGTGATTACTATTTGCTATCGAAAGAAGATTGTATGATATATCGACACCTGTATAGACTACTTCACAACCAAGGTGTTCTTGTAAAAATCCAAGTAATCTACCATCTCCACATCATAGTTCTACAATACGAAGGGGTTTTTGTGAGTGTATGTGATGAGCAAAATGTTTTTGTAAATAATCAAGAATATAAGTAAATTCTGGCCAATGACGCTTGCGAGTGCCTGAAAAACTATCTGCAGCAGTATCATAGAAAGCTTGAAGATCTTTAGTAATTTTGTGCATACAACTATATTACATAACAAAAATGAATACTTGGTATTTAAGACTGCTATTAAACCACTTTTTTATAGAGGAAAAGTTGTCTTTTTTAAACCGCTCTTTATACTATAGATATATTTATATTCTGCAATACAATATGCAACAAAAACACAATAGTTCAGAACATAATCATCCTTCAGCATCTCATATTGAAGATTTGATTATCAATGAAAAAGAGGAATTAGGTGCTATTCTTGAACTTATTAAGACAAGAGAAACACTTGCTGAAAATATCAATGAATCATATGATGAGCAACTCACTTTAGGAGATCGTCTTGCTGATAAGATTGCTGATTTTGGTGGGTCATGGAAGTTTATTCTTTCGTTCCTTGGGTTCTTGATGTTATGGATGTTAGTAAATGTACTACTAGCAGCAAAAGCATTTGATCCATATCCATTTATTCTCTTAAATCTTTGTCTATCGTGTGTTGCTGCGCTACAAGCTCCAGTCATTATGATGAGCCAAAAACGCCAAGAAGAAAGAGATAGATTGCGTGCAGAGAATGACTATAAGGTAAACCTCAAAGCAGAATTGGAGATTCGTTCACTACATGAGAAACTTGATCACCTTCTATTGAACAAATGGGATCACCTTATTGAAATTCAAAAAATTCAACTTTCAATACTTGAACAAAAGACACCAGAAACACATCATAAAACAACAAAATAAACCTTGCACAATGAAATCTGCGCTGAAACCCTAGTGATGAACTAGGGCTTTTTGTATGCGCATTTTCTCTGATTTTCCCTTGAAATAGCAAGGTGTTTTGCTACAATATAACGAATGCGCTCTGAATAAGAGGCCTTTTTTAATCAGAATAGTTTATACTACTATGCCTACTATCAACCAGTTGATCAAAAAAAGAAGAGAACCTAAAAAGTATAAGTCTAAAGCGCCAGCTCTCCAGTTTGGTGTTAATAAGCTTAAAGCCAACAAGAAAGTTGAAATTCCAGCTCCTTTCAAACGTGGTGTATGTCTTAAGGTTACAGTTACTAAACCAAAGAAACCGAACTCAGCGCAACGTAAAATTGCTAAGATTAGACTTTCTAATGGGGTAGAAGTAATTGCGTACATCCCAGGAGAAAAACATACTCTTCAAGAACATTCGGTAGTAATGATCAGAGGAGGAAGAGTAAAAGATCTTCCAGGGGTTAAATACCATGTTATCAGAGGTGTGTACGATGCTAACTCTGTAGATGCTAGAAAACAATCTAGATCTGTATATGGTACTAAGAGACCAAAAATCAAAAGCTAATTAGATTTCATCATTAGTAAGAGTATGCTATAGTCATATCTATGTCTATCGTGATCCTCATGAAATATGCTGCCTTTGGCAGCATTCTCATTGGATAGCAGAAGAGCTAGTGGTATCACTACAACCTTATTTATCTCTCCTATCATAATTATTATGACAAAAGAAACAGTAAAAGAAAAGAAAGCACCAAAACAAGTTGAAACAACAGTTTCATACGATGATCCAAGAGTAGCAAAATTCATTAACTATATCATGAGACATGGTAAAAGAACAGTTGCTCAAAAAATCTTTGCTGATACTATGAAAGAAATTCAACTCAATGGTCATCCAAACCCACAAGCGGTATTGGAAACTGCACTAGAAAACGCAGCACCAGATATTATGGTAAAATCAAAGAGAATTGGTGGATCAATCTACCAAGTACCTATGGAAGTAAAACCTCAAAAGAAATTGTTCTTCTCTACAAAATGGATTCTTGACTCTGCAAAGGGTAAAAAAGGAAAACCAATGTACAAGAAACTTGCTGAAGAACTTCTTGCTGCATATTCTGGACAAGGACCAGCTATCAAGAGAAAAGAAGAAGTTCACAAGATGGCTGAAGCAAATAAAGCATTCGCTTACCTTGCAAAATACGTTAAATAGGTTTCGTACAACTATATTCTTATGATTATAAACCATTTATCTTCCAAACTATAGTATAAAAATGCCAAAGTGTAATAAATCAAATTTCAATCATGCTTTGTATAACCTTAATAGAGCTAGAGCAAAATCTGGTGACAAAATTAATAAAGTTATGGAACATGTTATTGAACTTAAGAAAAGAGAAGAAAAAGAAGGTCAAACAAACCGATTAAAAATGGCTTGGTTCAAAGCTAATGCTAAATTGAAAAAATACGGTATCACAACTGGTATGATCAATGCAAAACTTGAACATAAAGGACTCTCTCATTTAATTACTAAATAATTCTACTTCTCATGGCAAGACTTACAACCCAAGCGAAAAGAAAACTACACAAGGCTCTCGTGAGAGTAGAAAAAGTAGTTATGATGGATACAAGAAAAAATCTTGAACAACAAAAGAAATGGAAAGCGAAAGTAGTGAACTCTAGAGCAAAAAAACAGTCAACAGTTATTGCATAATTTTATATTAGTTTCTTCTTATTACTCATGAATAACGCTAGATTACAAGAATTGTACCAACAAAAAGGATACAAGACATTGGCTATCAAACCAGGTCTCTACCTTGAACTTCATGAAAAACTT
>CAXYYI010000005.1:0-19070 GCA_964293055.1 uncultured bacterium
TTCATGATATTATAATATTTTTGGTTATTGATTGATTCTTGTTATTAATTTTTTGATCAATATGAAAACACGCATACTCCGCATGTATTTTGTTTTCTGTTAATGATCTTTTTTATTATATATAAAAAGTAAGATAAGTCAAATAATAAAGTGTTTTTTTCTTGCTACCTTAACCTAAAAATTGGCATATATCAACTATCTGTATATACTATATATAATTTAGTATATTCTGACTAAACCATGACAACAGCAGCTACAAATGGTACGCCATTGACACCTGAAGAAGAGCTTGCATTACAGCAATTGCAACAAGTGCAAGAACCATCTCAGGTGAGTAATCAGCAACAACAGAGCGCTCAACAATTGAGTGATGTTTTCACATTCAATGAGTATGATGCAGATCAAAATCTTGAGATGAGAGCCTCAATTTCTGATGTAAGCCGTGTCTATGAAGATGAAGCAGAGCATGCTGGTGAAGAGGCATTGAGACAAGAGTATGAAGACTTGGGTGCTTTCAAATTATTGGATAAATGATCATGGAAGACTGTCCCAGATAGACTCAAACTCTATTTTTTTAGAGAAGAGAAAAAAAATAAAACAAAAAAAGAAGTAATGCAAAAATATGAGACTGATGGTGTGGATTTGTCTCGTACTGAATTGACGGCAGCTGCTGATCGTCATGAAAGAATCCTCAATGAGTGGAATGAGTTTCAAGATCAAGAAGATAGAGTAAAAATTTTGATGAGAAATATTCAAGATGATAGAATTAATGCATTGTGTAGAGAGTACTTAAACCATGCTGATGGTATGAGTGATAGAGAATTTGAAGATACATTTCGTGCGATTTTGGCTGAAAATCCAAGAGCAGCAAAACTTATTTGAAAAAACTTGAAGCACACAGCATCAAATATTTTATTGAAACTGCGTGTAGAAAGAGCATATAGAAATATGATGATGGGGATGCTACAATCTCTTGAAACATATGCAACTGCGCAAGATAAAGATGCTGCAAAAGCAGCATATGAGTCTGCTATAAAACAACTTGTAACAGAGTATGTGACGCTTGCACAACGTGGTATTTCACCTAATTTACAAAAAGCATTACAAGCTCCTGGTGAACAAATTGAAGCATATAGAAGGTGGATGAGACATGAAATTGCATTGGCGAAGATGCAGGCAAATACATTGAAAATCAAAGTAGATATTTTGTGAAATGGTAAAGCAGCATATGAGGTAAATAATGCTGATAAAGAAAGAGCAAAATTTACTATCAATCCACTAAAATGGAAACCAATGCATGCACTTAATGGGCTTGGAAAGACATTAGATAAATATCCAAAAACTGCACTTGCACTGTCTGTATGAGGGACACTAGCATTGGGTATATTTAATCCAGCGATGGCATGATTTTTGGCATGAGTAAAATGAGTGACTTGGATTGCATCGAAGAAAACAGCTCATTATACAAAAGAGCAAAAGTGACAAGAAAAAAGACTTGTGAGAAACTTAGAAGCAGAAAAGAAAAGACTTGCACATCTGAAAGATGTGGCAGACAATACATGATTCTTCAAGAAATTTACGAGTTGATGGAATAGATATAAAGGAACACGTCATGGTGAATTATATGCACAAACAACACAATATGAATTTATTGAAGATACAGATAAGGTAGTAAAAGATATTCAAGAAAAAATGATCGCTTTAGATCAAGAAGCGCTCCAAGTAAGCGTGATTGAAGCACTTGCAAGATTAGACTACTATGCGATGTCTGGTCATAACTTCTTATGACAAAAAGAAGCAAAAAACATGGAACAAACTATGAATACACTGCAAAAACTTGTTGTTGCGTGAGCAGAAACACTTGGAGTAACAACACAAGATTTGAGAAATGAAGAAGAGTATAAAACAAAAATAAGTCATCTTGACGATATGTATAGTGATGTTACAAAAGAATTTAGAAATGAAAGACGTATCTTGGCATTGAAATATGGAGCAGCCGCTGCTGCATTTTCTCGATGAGCAAGATCACTACTTGGATCTGATGATATTCATAAACATACATGGTTTGGGGCAGATGAAGCAGGTAAGAAAGCCGCTGAAGAAACCGCAAATAATACAACAACCCAAGCAGCTACTGGCGCAACTTGAAATTCTTTGCTTGATCAAGAAGCATTGAAACAAGTTGCTAATGAAAAAGTGACAACGAGATTGCGAGGTATAAACCCACAAGAAGTCCTTGATCATTGTAAAAATATTAACCTAACAGACAATGCGGCTTCAAGAGATATTTTTGCTGAAATGGTAAAAGATTGACAATGTCAGCCAGGTGATAATAAAGCTGTTCTTGAAATGGTTAACAAATTAGTAGATACAAAAAATCTTGATGGGGTTGGAAAAACGATGCAAGATAAAGTTGCATATTACCTATATCATTTTGCTCATCGTGATGCAGTTCTTGGTGAAGCGTTGAAAAAAATTCCTGAAGCTGTATTAGAAGAATCAGTAAAAAATGATAGCTGATCATGGCTGAAAGCTTTTGGTGGTGGTGTAGAAACAACAGTAAGATTTATTGGAAATCTTGTTGCGTCAACATCTCCAATCTATGCAAATACATTCTTGGAAAATATAGAAGTAGATATGACGCCTAAAAAAAATCTCGATAAAACACCGAGACAAGCAAATACGCCAACTGGTGTATCAATACCAGCATCAGTTGCACTCAGTACTGTTGTTGATCCAAATTTGGCACCAATCCCTGCAAGATGGGAAGATATTGATCCAGCTGCATGGATTATTAGACCAGGTGATAATACTTCATGGAATATCCAAACACCTGTATCAACACCTGAGTCCGAATCAGTAGTAGTATCAAACTCTGTTCCTGCACCTGCTCCATCTCTTGATGGAGATAATGATAACAATCCTGCTGCAGGTGGAGAAAATGATGCAGATACAGCTGATATGGTAGCAGACAATCCTGAAAATTTTAAGGTGGGAGATAGAGTTATATATGATAATAAAGAGTATATTCTCGATTATGAAATATTCCCATTTCTTTATTATTTAAAAGATCCTAAAACATGAGCAAGATTGTCTGATGATAGATGACAATCTAAAGCTATTCGTACGACAGAATTTGTAAAATATGCATGAAATGATAACGGAGTATATCCAAAAATCGAAGATGAAAACTGAATAGATTTGAATGTAGCGAACTATGAAGTAGGTAATACTGTATCGTATGGAGGTGAAGAGTATGTGATTGAAGAAATTGAATCGCATCCACAAGCAAAAGGTAGATTGATTATGTTGCTGAAAGATAAAAATGGTGAATATTTAAGAGCATCTGATGGAGTAAAAAGATGGGTATTTATGGATGAGTTAAATAGACCTTCTGAAGAATTATTTGTACAATGAGAAGAAGTAGAATATGAATGAAGAGTATGTAAGGTAAAAAAAGTAGACTATAAGATAGATCAAATTGCACTACAGGAAAAAGATGGTTTCGCTCATATTCTTATCTCACCTATACACAGTAAAAATATTAAAAAATTACCAGTGCCTGTACTACCAGAATCTTCTATAGATGCTAATACATCTGCAGTAGATACCAATACCGCATCTCCAGACTCTACTGAACCTCTCTCAGAAGCAGAACAATGAGTAGATTATTTGAAAAAATTATTTACAGAAAAAACAACGTATAATGTGCAAGAGTTGAAGAAAGCATTGATAGATAAATTTGGTGATGTAGCAAAAGATATCTATGAACCGCTATTCCGTGGATATGATTTTGGTGATCTTAAGGTACAAACAAAGGAAAATGGTGATGAAAATTCTCCAATGCAGTATAACAGAAATAAAAGAATTATTTATATACAACCTGAAAAGCTTGAGAAATTTGTAGAAAAGTGACACTCTTTAGAAACGTTGCTCTCTGCGCTAGGGCATGAAATTATTCATGATATAGTAGATGTAAGTTTAAAAACACAAAATAGGAAAAAAATCAATAATGAAGCAACAATATTGTTGAAAATGATGCGTAATCAAAACTCTTCAAATCAAAGAGTAAATGATATCAAAAAAGCATTAGAGCAATATGCTCAAAAATATTCTAACTACGTCTATGAAGAAGTACTTGCGTATGGATTGACTGATCCAGCAATGAAAAAATATGTTAAAGATAATGCTCAGTTGAAAAAACAATTTGAAAAAATGCTTACAACACTTGAAGATACATATAAATTATCACACTTGAAAGAATATTATAATGCAACGAAAAATAAATAATCTTGCCTTGTAATAGATAATAGTTCATATACTCTTATAGTATAAAATATTTACTCTTTTTGATCTCATATGTCACATCTTACTACATTTATTCGTGGATTATTGCTAGAAGCTGGGTTTACAGAAGAAGATAATCTCCAACTTTTGCAAGATGATCTCCAACAAGTCTTCTTAGATAGAATGAATGCCCAGATTTTGGCACAAATTCCTCAGGAAAAATGGGAAGAAGCATCAGCATTGCTTCTTGATGAAGATGCACAAAAATGGGAGGATTTTATTCAGTGATATATTCCAGAGTATGATGATTTTCTTGCAAAAATATATGATGATTTTGCACAAGAATATCTAGAAAGTATGCAAGAAGAAAGTGAGTAGTAAAAAATATATAATACAAAAAAATACATTATAATTATATTATCTAAATATTGACTATATTTGTAAAATAATTATAATATTAATAATATTTATTATTTGTTTTATCCAACATGGCGCTTATTCCAGCAACAGATCCATTAGCTTTGGAACCATCAGTACGATCAAAACTATGAAGAGGTGCGGATGATACTCTTATGGCAACACCAAGAGTTGTATGATCAGCATGAAATATTGGTGCAAATGCATATCTGTCAGGAAGAAATCTTTTGACAAGAGCAAGATGATATACAGCAACTGCGGCAGCAGATATTGTTGATAGTTTTACTCGTAATCCATATGAGTATCTTGCATATGAAAAAGTATTACGTCAAGATCCATTTATGGGAAGATGGAAGAAACGTTTTGGAAATTTATGGACAGGTGTGAAAAATTCTGGGAGATTTACAGCAAATACCTTTAAAAAAGCTGTAATTGCTCCTATCAAAACAGGTATTTATACACTACCTATTTGGGCAACATCTATGACTATTGGAAATAGTTTACAAACAGTGAAAGATCTTTCTCATACAGTACATGGATGAGTTGTAGATACAGCAGATGCAGTACTCACAATATGAGATCAATGAAAAAATAAACAATGATATGGTTATACACAAGTACAAAAGCCAGAAGTTGCGTCATATGAAAGTGCACAAGCAAAAATTGTCCAGGATAGACAAGATGCAAAAGCAAGAAAAGTTGCAGCTAATGAGAGAAAGATCGCAAGACTACAAGCACAAAATGATCAACTTAGATCTGCAGCATAAATTATATACAATAAAACACCTTGCACCAACAGGTGTTTTTTTTATTATCTCATGTATGTCTGAATATTCATCACTTATACAAGAATATTACACCAATCCTATCAATAACTATCGCATGGAAGATGCGACAATTTCATATCATGAATGAAATCCATTATGCGGTGATGATATTACGGTATATATGAAATTTTCTGCTGATCGTAAGCTATCTGAAGATACATCACAAAGTGAGCTCATCGCAAAAAATGCAGCCGATAGGCTGCAAAATATAAAGGTAGTCGCATGGTCATACGATGGTAATGTGAGTATGATTACACAAGCTGCAGCAAGTTTTTTTTCAGAATTTGTTATGTGAAAAACATTGGCAGAGCTTCTAGCGTATAATGAACAATTGATGATTGATGAGTGATTTGAAGTATCTCATAGAAGAAGAAGAGCAAGAGTTATTGCAATCCTTGCTACACATAATGCGATTCATGCATACTTATGAGATGAGGTTGTTGAAGGGTTTGAAGAAGTATTGGTAGACTAAAATATACTATCTTGTAATATCTCTTGGAAATAACTATCTAGTATAATACAAAAAATCACAGGTATATACCTGTGATTTTTTTGTTACATATGTTTTATTGCTTTTTACCCAAAACAACATCAAGTGCTTCAGCACTAGCGTAGTATAGTCTATTTTCTTCTTGTAGTTTTTGTAGGAGTCATATTTTTTCGAATTGTTGTTTGATATCTCTTGCGAGTCATGTGAAATAGTAATTAATTCATTGTTTCTCTAGTCCAAGTACCATATCGTGGAATGTTTCTAGTCCATCAATATCAATATGTCATACAGCACTAAATGAGAATACCATAATTGGTTTTTTATCTAGTTTTTCAATCAGTTCGCTGATATGATTGATTGAAAGAAATGTAATTTCTCAAGCAAATTTTACTAGGAGAACATCACCTTCTTCTTGTCGCTTTAGGTATTTTTCAATAGTTGTTTTTTTCTTAAAAGCTCCGTTTCTAAATATGGTTGCATAGATATTGATAGTTGTAGTATGTTTCAAATAGATGAGGAGTGAAATGGATACACCGATTAATATACCATAAATTGGATCTGCTAAAAATGTGACGATAGCAACAATTCCTAGTACAATTCCTTGTCGAGCATCAAGATAATATATTTTACGATAGTGTTTGAAATCTAACAAACCAACTGCAATATTGACGAGAATAGCTGCAATAATTGCCATTGGAATAAATTTAAAATAGTCGAATGCAATCCATGAAATTAATGCAGTCATAACTCATGTAATCACTGAAGCAATCCATGAATTCGCTCATGATTTTACATTAAGGGCAGTTCTGATAAGAACAGCAGTTGTCGGAAGACCTCACGCTAATCATGAAAATAAATTTGCCATTGCTATACCAAAAACTTCTTTTGACTGATTAAATTTTGTGTTTGTCAGTCTATCTGCAATTTTTGCAGAAATAAGAGTTTCTAATACTGATACAATTGCAATCACAAATCCACTGATGAGTAAGTTTTGGAGTAATCATATATTGAAACTTGCTATATGTTTTGTCATTGTTGCCCATCGACTCAAGTCAAATAGTGAGAAACGTAAATCTGGAAATTGATTTGCAAGTGTTGTAATATTGAGTGGAACAATGTTATGATTAATAAGTATTCATAATATAACTCATATTATAGCAAGTGGGATTGGAGCAGGAATTGATTTGATATATTTTTTCCATACTTGTAAAAATATAAATCATCAAATAAATACTCCTATTGCAGCAATATTTGCATTTCCAATATGACTTAATGATTCAGCAATGTTTGCAAGAACATTTTCATGTTTTGTGAGTCATGATAATCAAAGAATATTGTTGATTTGCCCAAATGCAATTGTGAGAGACACTCATGCAATAAATCCATGAAGTGCTGTACCTGGAATAAGGATAATGTATTTTGTAATACGTAATGCCCAGATAATAAAAGTCCATAATGCTACTGAAAGAGCGAGCAATGGAAGTGTCGTAATATCTTGTGTTGATCATACAAAGACAATCAATAGTGCTGTCAAAGCTCCAGCAGGTCAGAAAATATTATAGTTTGAACCTCAGAAAAATCCAGCTATTACACATGCCCAAATCGCTGTTAATATACCTTGTAGAGGAGTTCACCCACTTGCAACAGCAAGTGAAATAGAAAGAGGTATAGCAATAAGACTTACAGTCAATCATGCTTTGATATTAGGTAATATCTTTTTGTAGTCGAAATTCATGGGAAACGCCATGTATATAATAAGAAAAAATAAAAGCGAATACCCTGTATACTGATGCATTTTAGATTTTCCACTGTATTTTTGAAAAAATTATATAGTATGCTATAGCGCAAAATTATATATCTTGATCTTGCAACTTTTGGCAAAATACCTATATCTAAAGGGATATTTACACCTATAATTTGTAGTATTTATGACAGAAGAAAAAACAAACCTAGAAGATCAATTATGAACTGGTGGTATGAAGAAAGAATCACCACAATATAATCCTTTTGTCATTGAACAATCAGTGATCGATTTTTGGAAAAAAAATAATACTTTTGAAAAATCTATTACAACAAGATCTGAAGATGAACCTTATAGATTTTATGATGGACCTCCGTTTATTACTGGGTTACCACACTATGGTAGTTTGTTGAGTAGTGTTGTCAAAGATGTGATGACAAGATTTTGGACACAAAAAGGAAAACGTATTGATCGTGTACGATGATGGGATTGTCACGGAATTTATGTAGAACAAAAAGTACAAGAAGCTCTTGGATATACATCAAACAAAGATATTGAAGCAAAAGGAATTGAAGGTTTTATCAAAGGATGTTATGATTTTACGAAAGATGTATCAGATCAATGGGACTGGTATGTGGATCATATTGGACGTTGGGTAGACTTCAAAAATGCCTATAAGACTATGGATAATGACTATATGGAGTCAGTGCTTTGGGTATTCAAATCGCTCTGGGACAAAGGTCTTGTCTATAAAGGAAAGAGAGTATCTATGTACTCAACAAAACTCAATACACCAATTTCTAACTATGAAGTAGCGCTTGATAACTCATATGCAGATATCTCTGATCCAGCAATTACAGTGAAGTTTCCTGTGACAGGATCAACAGTGATGCATGAAGAACAAGGTGATCATTTTGCAAGAACTGATGATGGTTTTTTGCAAACAGTTTTTGCAATAATCAAAGATGCTCAAGGTAGATACTTATCTATCTACAATGCAAAACGCGACATGCGACAATTCCCTGGTGGAAAAGTAGATGCATGAGAAACATTAGAACAAGCCCTTGCAAGAGAAGTGCAAGAAGAACTTGGTGTACCATGTACTGTGGGTAAACAAGTTGGTGTAAGAAAAGCAATTATGCATGGTAAAATCTGGCTAGGACATTTCTACGAAGTAACTTTGCAATGAGAACCAGTGTTGCAAGAAACAACAATACATACAGCGTTGTGATATGCGACAGTCACACCAGTTGAAAAATCAGAAGAAAATACACTATGATATGAGTATAGTATAGAAGGTTCAATCATTGCTGATGAAAAAGAAATTTTGAGATTTCCATCACTATATGCTCTTATGTCAGTTGTCCCGTATCTCCCTGAGGAAGCATCAACTGCGTCGTTGTCACTTCTTGCATGGACGACAACACCATGGACAATCCCTGCAAATATTGCGCTCGTTGTTCACCCAGAACTTCGATATCTCCAAATCTTTGATCTCCAAGCAAAACAATATTTTGTCATTGCAGAAAATCTTGTACACAAATACTACAAAGATCATGCAGACTATGTTGTTACTCATAGAACAAGAGGTATGGAACTTGTTGGAGTTTCATATAAACCACCATTTGATTTTTATACTAATAAAGGAGAACAAAATCACCAAATCTATGCAGTAGACTATGTGACTGATACTGATGGAACTGGTATTGTTCATACTGCGCCAGAGTTTGGTGAAGACGACTTTAATACTGGTCGTAAGTATAATTTGTATCAAACAGAAGCCCTTGATATTGAAGGAAAGTATACTGATGAAGTACCAACATACAAAGGTATGTATTATCGTGATGCAAATGATGTGATTATGCAAGACCTGAAGACTGCGTGAGTATTGCTCAAAAAAGAGTCTATTACGCATTCGGTAGCAATGTGTCCAAGAACTAATGTCCCATTGATCTACAAGGCGCAAGATGCGTGGTTTGTGAATATTCAAGCAGTAAAACCACTCCTTTTTGAAAACAATAAAAAAGTACATTGGGTGCCAGATCACTTGAAAAACGGTCGTTTCCTCAAATCTATGGAAAGCGCACCAGATCGATGTATCTCAAGAACTCGTTACTGGGCTACACCAATGCCAGTATGGAAGTCAGAAGACAATGATATGGTTGTCCTTGGGTCTCTAGCAGAAATCTATGAACTTGATCAGACAGGTAGTAAGCAACTAGAAAAAAGAGTAGTAGATGTTGCATCGCCAGATGCAGCCGAAGGCGCTCAACAAAAAACTATCTACCGAGACGCTAAGTATAATAAAGAACTCGATCTTCACCGTCCGTATATTGATGATATTCGAGGTATGAAAGATGGGAAAAAGTATACGCGTATTCCAGAAGTACTTGATCCATGGTTGGAATCAGGTTCTATGCCATATGCACAAGTGCATTATCCATTTGAAAATAAAGAAAAATTTGAGGCGTCGTTTCCTGCTGATTATGTAGCAGAGTATATGGGACAAGTGAGAGCATGGTTCTTCTTTATGCATGCAATTGCAACGATGTTTACGATGCCTGCCAAACTTGTGACAAATAAAGATGGTAGTTTTGAACTACTTCCTGACGCACCAGTGCTTCCATTGCCACCAGAAAAACATAACTCACCTGCATTTACAAATGTAGTTTGTACTGGAGTTCTTGCTGGGAATGATGGTCGTAAAATGTCGAAATCGCTTGGTAACTATCCAGACCCAAAAGAAACTATGGAAGGATTTGGTGGTGATACTGTAAGATTATACCTATGTTCTGGACCGATTGTAGTCGGTGGTGATATGAACTTCTCTGATGATGGACTCAAAGAAACATATAAGAAATTTATTCTCCCTTTGTGGAATAGCTACTATTTCTATACGACATATGCAGCCATAGATCAGTTTGCACCTTCTGAAAATATGTCGCTTCGCGACATGCTTCGCAATGGTGGAGTCGATGCTTTTGCAAATCCTCTTGATCGTTGGATGATTATGAAAACAATGGAACTTGTAAATACAGTAAATAAGTCGTTGGAAGAGTATGATATGCAATCTGGAGCAAACTCATTAATCCGTTTTATGGATGATCTAACAAACCGATATATTCGTAGATCTCGTCGTAGATTCTGGGAAAGTGGTGTTGGTGCTGCAATGTGACAAGATAAAAAAGATGCATATACAGTATTGTATTGTGTATTAGCGGAAGTATGTCTTGTAGCTGCGCCATTTACGCCATTTATAACTGAGTATATCTTCAAAACATTGACTGGAAAAGAGTCTGTACACTTGGAGTATATTGAGGCGTATGATATGAGTGGAGTAGACAGTAATCTGATTCATGATATGTGACTAACGCAAACTATTGTTTCACTTGGATTGTCATTGAGATGACAAAAGAAATTGAGAGTGAAACAGCCACTTCCAGCAGTATTGATTTCTCATGAAATTCCGCAACTCTACCAAGATATGATTGTAGAAGAACTTAATGTAAAAGCTCTTATTGTCGATCAAACTCTTGCTAGTAAAGTGACTGCAGTATGTAAACCAAATGCAAAACTGCTTGGGAAGAAACTTGGGAAAGAAATGCAAGGTGTGATTAATGAAGCAAAATCAGGAAACTTTGTACTCCAATCAAATGGTTCAGTACTTGTTGCTGGACAGTATGAACTTCTTCCAGAAGAGTTTGTAATTGAATACGAAAAAGGAGATGTGCCATTTGATGTTGCTATTGATGGATCGTTGATTGTAGCGCTTGATGACACTTTGACAGATGAGTTACGCTTAGAAGGTGATGCAAGAGATTTGATCAGATATATTCAAGAGGCTCGTAAAACAGCTGATTATAATATGGATGATAGAATATCATTGGCAATTACTTTACCACATGATGGTGGTGCAGTAGCTAATATGTCATACCAAAGCGATATTGATACGTTTGTGAAGGAATTTGGAGAGTTGATTGCAGGTGAAACACTTGCAACACTTGTGTCTACAGTCGATGCTCCTGATCAATCAGAAACAGTGGAATTAGAAATGGTTGGTAGAGTGCAATTTGCGATTAAAAAACTATAGTATACTTATGATAAAATAGAAACTCCTCGTCATTGAGGAGTTTTTTAAACTTTACTTTTTATGATGAAAAAGTATAATATTTGTTAAACATAAAATAATATTAGTATGAAAACGATTAAAAACAAAATTACAATTCCTCAGAGTTTTTCAATAAATATTGGTGGTATTGCGGCGCAAAAACATCTGCAAGCAGAAAGTACATTTGGTTTTGATATTCAAATTATCAATAATCAAGTATATGTTAAAAAAACCATTCAAAATTTATTGAAAATGAATAATGATCAAAGTACTACCAAAAAAGTTAGTTTGTCAGAACTTGGATTATTAGTGGATATAGATGTTCCGGCAGTATTAGAGCGTAATTATTTTGCTTTACAACATCCATATTTAGATGAACAGCCCGCTTTATCTAAAAATGAGATTCGTGTATTTCTAGATGCTTGGATGTTATATACTGCATTATATGTTGTATGTGGGTTTTATTTCGAATATCGATCTAGAGGTACATATATACAAAATGCAAATAAAATATCTCGTTCTTTGCACAGAGTAGTAAGGAATAAAAGAAGTATTTTAGATTAAATACTAATGCATTCAAAACATCTCTTTTTTAGAGATGTTTTTTTTGTTTTTAAATCAATAATTATATAAAATATAAAAAAATATATGTCAATTAATAAAAAATCAAAAATTTGATACTCTATACTATATAATTGTTATATTTATTATTTTCTCTATAATAATATTATATTTATTATTATAGACTGTTTATGGACTTTTCAATATGGAATTTTCTAGCTGGTTTAGCAATAGTGCTTTTTGGTATGGAGGTTTTGGAGGATACAATCAAAAGTGCTTCAGCTGAATCTTTGAAAAAATGAGAAAAATTTGCTGATGCTATGAATGAAGGGCAAGTAAAAAAATGATTAACAGAAATCACTGATGTTTTGAGAGCAAGAGTGGCCTGAGGTGGTTTGTTGCCAAAACAAATTAATGCAATCAATAAAACAATAAAAAATATTGAAGAAGCAGCACAGAGTACAGATAGTTTGGCTGAGTTAAGTGTATGGAAAAAACTTGTAAAAGAGTGAAAACTCTCTGCACAAATTTTTGGAAAGATGAAACCAGAAGCTATTGCAACACTTGCAAAAAATATGTCATTGATCACCAAAGATGCTGCTTTGATGCAGGATGTGGCAAGTATTGCTGCAAAAGGTGATCTACAAGCTATGAAAACACTTATGGAGTCGAAGTGAGTAATATGATTGTCTGATGAAGTAGCACAAACATTGGTGGCAACAAAATGAGATACAAAAGCTATTGAATCTATAGTCAGTGTTTTTGCAAAGTGAGATAAAATTACAAAACTTGCTCATGTGACGAGGGCATTGCCTTTTCTTGATCTTGCATTTTATGGTGTAGAGGTATGGGATTTTGCAAATAATGAAGAAGCAGAAAAAATTGCTAATATAGCAAGACGTGAGAATGAAAAAGATAGACAAATAACACACCTTGCTATAGATACAGTAGGAATGTGAGTACCAGCAGCTTTGGCTACAGGTGCTGTTTTATATAGCTTGTATACATGATTAGCTGCTTCATGACCGGCATGATGGATTGTACTTGGTTGAGTAGCTGTCGCAGAGTGAGCAAAATATTGAGCAGATAAACTTTATTTTGATGTGCAAGATTTTTATAAACAAAATAAAACTGATTTTGTGACACAATCATTGCCACAAATAAAACAAGCTATTATTCAAGCAGATTATAAAGGTCTCGATAAAAACTTATCATGGAATGATTCTATTTGATGAGTGAGTGTACCAGAAAGTATTAATACTGCAAAAGAAGCTTTTTGGGCTGCAATTTTCTTGCAAGAAAATGAAAACAATGCATATGATCTTATTGCAAAAAAAATGCAACTTGATGCGATTGCACCTACAGTAGAAGAACTTTCTTCTGATCAACAAGCAATATATACAAGCGAATGTAAATCGCTTGAAACACAACAAAAAGAACTCCAAGAGCAACAAAAAAAACTTGAACAAAATGTTAAAGAAAGATTGCAATATATCTCTTTTTATCTTCCATGATGAAGTAAGTCTGATGAATTTGAAAAAGCAATTCATGGTAGTAAAGCTATGGACTACGTAGATACATTGCTTGCAAAAAGTAAGGTATATCAAGAAGCAATACGTGATACGCAATTTACAGCTATCACAACATATCAACCATGACCTGAATTTGTAGATTATTATGCTGTGTATAAAAAAGAATGATTACAAAAAGAAAATATATGATTGTATAATAAATTACTGACATTGTATAAGAAATCACCAACAGAGTATGCTGAAGTTGTAAAAAATATTATGATATACAAAAATACTGTTGCGCACGATGATGAATACAAACCACTTGCTGCGACAATAGATTTTATTGAAAAATTTGATCATGTATTGTATTTGTGAGTGCCAAAAAAAGATCAAGCATATCTATCTTCAATAGGGCATACTCACTATGTAAATATAGATGCTATGATCAAAAATATAGCTGACTGAAAGGACATTGTATTGCCACCAGTTGCTTATAATCAATCACAAATTAAAATTAGATTTACAAAATGATGGACTGATACACAGTGAGATAGTCAGCGTTTTACAGAAATTCAACAATATAGTGATAATCTTGGACAAAATATTTTGTATCGTATGGCGGAACAATTTCATGGATATACTGGGCAAAATACTATGCAAGCATTGCAACAATTTTATGCAAAATCAGAAGATGGGAAAAAAGATAATGCATTAGGAATTTATTTTGATGCAGAGGATCAAGTATGGAAAATGAATAATGATTATGCAAAAGATCAAGTACTTAATTTACAAGACTTAGAAAATAAGTCGGTTGATCAAATTATGACAGATTGGTGTAAAGAAATACCGTATTGGCAAACAATGCTTGCATGAGCAATTATACCATGATGAGTAGTAGTTGCGCAAAATGTGTTATCAAAATCAGCAACAAAAGATATGATTGATACAGCAACAGAAAGTACTGATGCATCATTAAATAAAGAATTTTTTACAAAACTACAACATATTATCAGTAGTGAAAAACAAACTGCATCTCCAGAGCAAAAGAAAAAAGCACAGCAAGAAGTGCTTGCATATATTAAACAATATGCTTGATCTGGCTATGTAGAATTGCCATATAGTCTTTTGCAAAAATCTGCTCGTGCAGGACTATGACAGTTGCAATATTTTTATTTTACTATCTGAACAGATGGTAAAGTATATGCTATGAGTCGTCATGAATATGTTGGTAAACCATTGCATATTCCATGAGTTATTAGACAATATGTGGATGAGAAATCACTAGCATTGTGAGGAAATATATCATTTGATCAAATAGATTGGAATAAAGTTAGAGTTGTATCATTGGATAGTAAAAGTGAATGATGAATAGCTATCAATGAAACGCAAAAAATGATCCAAGAAATACAAAAAACAGCATGAGAATTAAAACGACAAGGAAGATGAGAGGTCTTATATAATCCAGTTGATAAAACTATACAATCTCGATGAAAAAAGACAAAAATAGAGTATAAGAATGGGAAGCGAATTCTTGCAGACGGTAAACTAAAAATTACGTATGCGTCACTTCGTGAAGCAGCAAGAGTTGCGAATATATGTAATTGGTTTGCAGGAAAATATAAACCAGAACATAAAGAAATGGAGCTAGAATATGGTAGTATGTGAGTAAGAGAATGACTCTTTGATGTGAATACAGGATTTTGGTGATTTGATACAGCACTTATATCGTGAAAAACAATTGAAAAAGATTTGAAAGAAAGTTTCGCAAATGATGCAACAACAAAGACCTTGATAGACTATCTTCAAAATATATAACCATAAAAAATGGCATCGTAGATGCCAATAATACTACATAACACTTTATTTTGTGAATTAAACACTATGAATGCAACACCAGAAAAAGCATCATCAGAACCAATAGAAAAAAAAGATGCTCCAGAGGGAACTGCTCTAGAAAGCAAGGATAATAAAGCAGATGTTGCAAAGCAAGATGCTGAACAAGTTGCGCTTGAAGAAACCAAAGAGGAACTTGGTGATTTTGTTAGTGTTCTCACAAAAAAACTTGAACAAGAATTGGTACAGAAATATGGTGCAGACAATCCTGAAACCGATCGTATCGTGGGGAAGGTAAAAGATCTTGCAAAAATTGGGACATGATTACAAGTTAAATGAGTAATTAATTCTGTTATGTGATTTTTTTCATTTGCACAAAAATTAAAACCAGATTTAAAAGTACCAGAACAACTGACGCAGATACAAGAAAAAATTTCTCCAGTCGCAGATAAAATAGATGCAGTAGAACAACAATTTACTGAACTAACATCATGAAGCGTTATTGAAAAAGCTATGATGCAGGCACAATGAGTTGATGTGAATCAGCTTACATGAGAACAATCTCCAGTCAATCAGTCTATAGATACTGCATTGGCAACACTCGAACAGCAAGCAAAACAATTGAGAGAACAAAAAAATATTACACCTATGGCATATAAGATGTGATATGCAAAATTGTTGCAAGGATTTATTGTCGCAGTAAAAGAGTGAGCTAGTACTAATACGCAATCAAATACTGCTTCAGCGCAACCAGAACAAAAAGATATGCCAGAACAAAAAACTACATATGAAGATGTGTGATACAATGATGATGATTATGATATGAGTCATGCATGAGATATAGAGTGAATGAAATATACAGATATGGTAGTGCTTGATGATGTGAAATCACATTGAGTTATGAAGAGTGAAACATGAATGACGTTGTGTTCAAAAACAGCTCGTTTAGATCTTGAAACTATTTTTGGTATTAAGACGCCACAAGCGTGAAGTGCATTAGCATCAAAAGATCTCTATAAACAGTCTGATATTCAATCATCTGAAACGCAAAAAGATGATAATCGTGTTGTTGATATACAAGAAACATATAATGAAAATATGAAGTGAGATGTCTTTGATATTTTTACAAAAAGCACGTGAGCACCTCAATATGGACATAGATGTTGGGGATTTAGAAGTTATCCAAGTGGTAAGGTGTATGTCGTTGATTATTATATGAAAGGTGATGAGTATAAAAAACCTGTACCAATAGAAAAATATATGACAGAAATCTGTGCTGATAAAAAAGATGGTGGAAAATGAAGGACTATGTTGAAAATTGTATGATATGATACAAAAAAACAAATTGTTGATGAGGATAAAATAGTCGCTGAACAACAACAAAAAAACCCTTTGAATAAGGAAAGACCAGTAGCATAATTTGTTCTAATAATATAAATTGTAATTCATTCTTTTTTCTATACCATACTGATGTTTTACTCTTAATTTTTTGCATATGCAACTTATTACAGAAATCAAAAATCTTTTTCCTGATATGAGCGATCTTGCGCCAGAGGATAGAGATGATATTATCACAGATGCACAAGAATACGGTCTTGGTGAAATGATTGCTCTTGTGAGTGAGAATATGTCAGAAGAGACATTGCAGGATCTTGAAACTATGATTGAAAATGAAGCAACTGTTGAGGATATTGATACGCGACTTGTACATAATGCTCCTAATTATGAAAAATATATCCCTGAAATCGTTGCTAGCGTAAAAGAGTATTTAGAATCAGAAGATGTATGAGAAGAAGAATGATTTGAAGTAGAAGAAGATGACGAAGAGTAGTATGTAGTGTGTAATCCCTCTGCCGAGGGATTTTTTTGTTGAAGAAAATACATATAAAATATTTTTATGCATAAAAAAACTCCAAGCAAAAAACTTGGAGTTAGTTAATTTATATAGATTCCTCCTACGATGCGGATTTCGTAGGAGTACTGTTGAGTTGAATGACTGCTTGCTCTCCAAGATATTTTCGAGTAATTCGATTTTTTTCTTGAACAATAAGTTTATCTTGAGCTTCTTTTGTTATATCTAATACCTTTATAATGCGAATTGCAGACTTAAGTTCAGCTTCAATAAGATTATATTTGTATTTAATCTTTTTTTGCTCTAAAGCATTTTCTGCATGAATATCCTCATCTTCTTCTTTGCGATCAGATGCACTTTTAGGCATTAAAAATTTTGCTAAAAGTGGAGCTAAATCTAAGGTGAGTAAAGAAACAATAATAATCCAATGATACCAAAATATATCTTCATATTTTTCAGATGCATTTCCAAGAGCTTGGAGTTGTGCTCCCAATCCATATGATTGTGTTTTTTGATATTCTACTTTGCGTGCTGCATAGGTAGAGTCATTGGCTTTTCTTTCTGCTACTAATCCAGGAGCAACATTGGTATTATAATCGGTAAGCTGCTGATTGTAATATTCAAGTTTTTTCTTTGCTTCTGGTCCATGACCTGCTCGTCTACCAGCAATAGAAGTATTGATTTCTTGTTCATATTCTGTACGAGCTCGATTTAACTCTTTTTTTGCTGTACTCTCTTTTTTATCAAGAGTATTAATCATAGCAAGTCTTTCTTTTTCAAGCGTATTAAGTTTCTGACTTTTTTGTACAGTCAGTTCTTCTTTTATTTCTTTATTAAATAATTGAAGTTCTATGGGTTGTGCAAGAAGCCATCCTAATACACCTGCTAAAAGTAGTCTTGTTAAAAAAACAGTAGCTTTTTTCTGATATCCCATTGTAGTTACAAAACTTCGGTCTACCCAAAATATGAGTAATACAAATGGTATAGCAGCAAGATAAGATATTGTAGGAGATACATCGAACGAAGTTTGTAATAAGTATGGAAAGGTATATGTTGCTAATCCGAATGGAATAAACAATGTCATACCTAATACACCATATCTAATTCTTTCACCTTTTGTAAGATCACTTGGTACTTTACCAGCAAGACGACATAAAAATGTCGTAATTGCTTCATATACATTTTTTATGAATGTTATGACCATCTCAGTATGAGCTACAAAGATTCTATATAATGTCCCAAATAATATGATACTGAGTGCACTATATGCATACATTTCCCAATTCATAGGATTTATCATTATGACGGTAAATCCTATGATGATACATAGTATATACCCGAGTATTTCAAGGGCGATTGGCTGTTCTATTTTTGTAAATAATAATTTCATGATATTATAATATTTTTGGTTATTGATTGATTCTTGTTATTAATTTTTTG
>CAXYYI010000006.1:0-17891 GCA_964293055.1 uncultured bacterium
AAGATATTAGTGATTACTATTTTTCAATATCAACTACAACAAGAGCCCCACGAATTGGTGAAGTAAATGGTGTAGATTATTTTTTTGTTACTAAAGAAGAATTTGAAAGAGATATAAGAAATAATGATTTTTTAGAGTATGCAAAAGTACATAATATGTACTATTATGGTACAAAAAAAACAGATGTTCTTATGTGATTGCAGAATAATCAAACACTGATTAAAGAAATAGATGTACAGTGAATAAAAGATATTGCAGAAAATCATCCTGATATATATGATAATACTCTTCGTATCTTTTTGGATCTATCAGAAGATATTATGATAGAAAGAATTACTCATAGAGCACTTGTTACACAAGAAGAATTAGCACAAAGATTACATAGTGCGCATATAGAAAGAGAACAAGCAAAAAAATACTGTCAGTTTGTTGTCTCTGCAGCATGATCTATTGAAGAAGTGTATGCTCGTGTTGAAAAATGTATTGCAGAATATATGGAAAAAAATACATAAAGTGTAATGACTATATAATATTTTACTCTTTTGATCTAAATAGTATGAAAAGCATTATTGTACTTCTTGGTATTGCTATTATGATAGCTGTATGATTTGGAATTTATAAATCTACTAATCTTTTTACTGGTTCATTAACGATCCCATCACAAGCATCAGTAAAAGAATCAACTGATAC
Organism: uncultured bacterium; assembly: GCA_964293055.1. Classification (GTDB taxonomy): domain Bacteria; phylum Patescibacteriota; class Gracilibacteria; order Absconditabacterales; family Absconditicoccaceae; genus JBDHUW01. The sequence goes on from CAXYYI010000006.1 coordinate 691, forward strand.
TTTGAAAAAACAAGGAGAACAAGAGTTACAAAAAGTTGCTTCTGCAGCTCAAAATTTGGTACAATCATGACAAAAATTATTAGATCAAAAATCAGAAGAAGCAAAACAATACTTACAACAACAAAAAGAACAATTAAAACAACAAGCACAACAAAAATTGGAAGAAGAGGCAAAGAAAAAAATACAATGAGTCTTTAGCGGTATGTAAATTATACTATGATCTGATTAGTTATTATTGCTCTTATATTGATATCTGTAACATGATATATTGTTCGAGCTCATCAAGCATTAAAAAATCAGTGAATGCCTGTAATTTCTGAGGAGAATCGTCCTTGAGTGCAGCGTGATTTTTTTATGGAATGATTATTATGAGGAACTATAACTCATGCTCAAATTTTACCGGTGGTAGATCTTTTATCTCAATATATATACTGAGATAAACAATTGATTCATGCATTAGTTATATCTCTTTTGTCATGAGGTCATATTATTATTCAATGACATCCAGGTACATGAAAAACGACACTTGTCCGTTTGCTATCACGTATTTGTGATTTTTCATATGCGCGTATACAATGTACGCCAGATCTTCTTCCACAAGATGTTATATGAGCTGAAATTTTTGATCCTAAGACACAGCAGTTTGTACTACATACATGACCATTGGTTGCACATATTGTTCATGTGGATGAAATCAATCGTGCAACACCTAAATTGCAAGCAGCATTTCTTGAAGCAATGCAAGAACAAGCAATGACTATATGAAATCAACGTATTGAACTCCCAGACCCATTTTTTGTTATTGCAACACAAAATCCATATGATGCAATTGGGACATATATGTTGCCATATGCTCAAGTAGATAGATTTATGATTTGAGCCTATACAAATCCACTACTACCAAGTGATGAATATAGACTCCTCCAACAACCAGAACAACAAACATTAACAATTTCATTGCCACCTGTTTCTCATATGTTGCATGCTGATACAATATCACAACTGCAACAAGAAATTAAAAATATTGTAACTCCTGATGCAGCACTACAACATGTATTGGCATGTGTACATACTGTAAAAGCATATGGTATAGAAATATCTGCAAGAGCATCAAAATCAATTATTCTTGCAGCAAAAACATGGGCTTATATCCAATGAAAACAAGCTATAGAAAAAACTGATATTGATGCAGTGTTATCATCAGTATTGAGACATAGAGTAAGTCACTTATTATGAAAAGATATAGATACAGAAACTTTGTATCGTATTATCACTTGAGTTGCACAAAAAGACGATATCGTAGGGTAATGAAAAATGCTTCAATAATACCATTTATATAGGCAATCAGTAATCAGGTTGCTATGGAAACAGCTACCACTATCATCGTGAGTGGTCATGTTGTTGTAATATCAAATTTTGTTGCTGTATAAAGAATTAGCATTGGTAATCCTAAAAAGAGGAGTATGTTGATAATAAATCTCATAGATAATGCATATTGCAAAAATGTTGCCCTCAATGTGATAGCTAAATTAGTAAGAGCCATACTCATACTCTTTTTCATTGCATCAAATGGTTTCATATCTTCTAGTACTATAAAGTACTTTGTATAGGGGAGAAATACTGATGCAAAAAATGATAATAATCACCATAGTATAATAATGATAATCACAAATACATTATCTAATATTCCTAACATCCAAAATGTTGATAAGAAAATTTTAAACATAAATGGTGTAAATACTGATATTATTCAGTTAAACTCAAACATAGTAAAGAAATTTGTTAATCATTTTCATAGTGATCTTGCTCATTTTTTATCCACATCATCTAGGTAGTGGATAAGTGATGCTTCTCCAACAGGTGGTAGAAGAAAATATCCTATAGCAAGTATAAGTCACAATCAAATAAGCCATCAAGAGATATTGTGGAGAGAAAAAATAGATCCTAATGAAGTAATGATTTTTGTAAAATCTGTACCTTTGGTGCTATTTGCTGCTGCCATACGATACACATTTAATCATACGATTATAAGAAAAATTATTGAATGAATAATAGTTGTAAGTGTTGTTAATCTTACAAATTTTGTATCATCACCAACTTGATCATATGCAACTTGTACTGCTTCATTAATTGAGCTACTCATTCTATATTATTTGCTAGATAAAATAGTACGTATCTTTTCTTTGATAACATCTTCACTGACTTTTGGGAAAAGCTTTTGAATATCAGTAGGCATTTGTGCTGTAAACTGTTTCAGTGATTTATCTATATCCATAAAACTATATGCAAAACTATGGAGGAGTTGTCTATGTATTTTGTGAGTTTTGCTAAGGCTTTTTGCTATATTTGCATTGCCATAGTCTTGATCTCAGATAACAGGAAATCACTCAGACACTAGATGGACTCTAATTTGATGCATTCTACCAGTAAATAAACGAACAAGTCCTAGTGATATAGTTCATAATTGTCTATCTTGTATTGTCCCAAGGTTGTATACCATCGTTTTTGATGGTAGTCATTTTTCATGATTTACGAACATATGAGCTCTTCATTTTTCTCAATGAAATCACTTAAATAGTGGTTTATCTATGAGAAGAGACTTTGGTAAAGATCATGCTACTACCACTACATACCATTTTGTAACATCTCTTATTCTAATTAGCTCATTGAGATATTGCAAAGCGTCATATTCCTTTGCTGCAATCAGTACTCATGAAGTATCTTTATCGAGTCTATAACAAAATGCTGGTTTAAATGTTGAACCTTGTGTAATAATTCTTGTTCAGTGTGCTTGCCCTTGTTTATTCAGATATGAATATAACCAATCGTTCATTGTAATTGCTTTCTGCGCACTACCACTTCATGGATGCATTAACATGTGTGGTGGTTTGTTGAATACAAGTCGTTTTTTATCTTCATACACGATATGACTTTGGATCATTTCAAGCTCTTTTTCTGCATTCTTTGTATCTTGTTGTACTTTTTTATTTGATAGTGGTATGGTCTTGCTAATATCTATAGTTATTGTATCTCATAATATGACTTTTGTATCTTCTTTTCATTTTTTGTTGTTGAGACGGATATAGCCTTTTCTAATCCAACTGTATATCATGGTAAGTGTTACTGTTGTGTATGGTTTATAGAATTTTCTTAAAAATCTATCAAAGCGTTGATTTGCATTGTCTAAATCAATAGAAATGGTGTGATGTGAGTCGGTTGAATAATTCATAATCTTTCTATAGAATAAAGAATACAGAAATATATACATATTTATTCTCATAGGGCAAGTCATATATCTTTTTTATTATTATAGATATTTATGAAAAGAGTATTACATAAGATAAAAACATATAAAAAAGCTTTTATAATAGCGTGAACATGACTTCTAGTATTGATTTTTTTGCTTTTATATATGTATCTTTTCCATAATCGTACTGAAGTACAATTAGTAGATTTACCTGCGAATATAGCCCATAGTGAAATATGAACAGTATGATTAACAGATGAACAAATAGCTGTCTTACATACAACATATGACCGTGAAAATGATGTCACAATTGCGAAATCATTACTACAACAATATATCTCGCAAGCTATGTATAAAGAAGCATATGAACTTCTAGAGTCAGTAGAAGCGAAAAAGCAATTAGAACTTCTTCCATCTCATATACCATGACTGGTGTGATTTAATTATAATATTTCGTTAAGTAAAACAAGTGATGAAATGACAGATTGGGAAAAGAAATCATCACAAAAAGATATATATGATGCCCTCTATATATTGTCAAAAAAAGATTATGTCTGATTTGAGAAAAAAATGCAAGAATTGCAAAATCTTGCCTGAAATTGATTATATGATTCTTTGATAAAAGCTAAAAAAACATATGAAAGTTTGAAAGAAGTTCCATCGTACTATTATACATGATTGCTTGCAGCAACACTGATGGAGTGATGATATAGTTCTTTGACAGAGATATTAGCAAATGATATTCTTCAGACAGATGCAAATTATATACTTTCTTATGAATTGCTGTCACAAATTGCTATAAAAAAACATAACTATCAGATTGCAATAGAGCTATTGAAAAAACTTCTTACACTTGATCCAAATAATATAGCTCGTACATCATTTTTCCTATGACTTTCTTATTATCATACACAAGACTATACAAATGCTTTAGTGTATTTGAATCAGGTAACAGATCAGCAGTATATAAATGATGCAGTAAGGTATATGATTCTTTCTTATTATCATACACAACAGACGGATCGTATGATGGATTGATTCCGTTACTTACTATCAGAACAGAAATTACACAAAGATGATTTTATTCTGCTTTTTGATATAGCTTTTTATGAGCCATATATGAAATATGGTTCTGGTGCGACATTTGATATTGCAAAAAAATATGCTCTTCCAATTATTATCCCATTTATTGATTCATGTAGAAAAAGTATACAAAGTGTCGCTCCATATGTATGTAAATATGGAGAAGCAGGTTGGTATTTATCACAAAATAAACCTGAAAAAGCTTTAAAAGATCTCTTATATACAGTGAAAACATATCCACATCCTACAGTATTTCAGGCTTTGTGAGACTATTATACAAGTATACAAGATGAAACAAAAGCACAACATTATTATATGAAAGCACTGATGAGTCGTAATGATACTGAAACTATAGAATAATTACTGTATTTTTTCTTGAAATAGTAGGTGGAAATAAGTAGAAATGAGAGTATTTACCTTTCTTACTATATATCATGTATCCATCACGAGTATATGATATTCTTATGTACGGTTGAGCATTGCTTGTTGTGCTAGGAGTATTGTTTATGTTAGCATTGCTAGTTCTGTTGTATAGATGGCAACGCCTAATAGCGACAGGGACGCGTACAATAGAGTATGTTGGTAGTTCATTACTGATGCCTATATTATCTTTGTTATCAGTATTTCGTGAAACAAAAAAGAAGACTGTAAAAAAAACAACACAAGAATAATCTTTTTTACTTTACCTTATTTATATAACTATTTAGATGAAAAAAACATTACGTCCGTGACTACGATGATATGCTATAGCTTTTCTAGTAGCACTTTTTATGATTTTCTTTGTTGGTTCAAAAGTAACTCCAGGTACTTGAGAAACGAAAATCGTGCTTACAAACAATGGAGTGTCTCATTTTAAAAAGGGTCTAGATCTTGCTGGATGAGTAAGATTGACATATAAGATTGATTTTTCAAAGTATGAACAACTCTATAGCAAAGATCAAACACAACTTATGCAAGTTAAAAAAACAGCACAAGATATTATTCTCCAAAACATAGATAAAAGAATTTCAACACTATGAGTAAGTGATTATAATGCATATGTACAGAAGTTAACAGATGGAGAGTACCTGGTAGTAGAAATCTGAGGTATTCAAGATCTTGAAGCTGCAAAAGGTCTTATTGGAAAAACTGTAGAACTTGAATTCAAAGTTCCAAATGAAAATACTGATAAAGATCCAGCTATGGTTGCAGAAAGACAAAAACTTGCTGAAGAAATTTTTGCAGGTGTATCAAAAAATCCAGATAGTATGAAAGATGTAGGTGCTTCAAAGGGGTCACAAGATGTTTATTATAATAACTATACTGATGTGACTTTGAGTGAACTACCAATGATATATGGGAATAATATTGACGCTTTGACTGCGACACCTCAAGGAAACGTATACCCAACACTTCTTTCATGAGTATATCATATTACTGTGAGTGCATCTGAAGGTAATGATGCAAATATGCAAGCTCTTGAAGGATTTACGATGATTCGTTATTTAGGGAAAAAAGAGGTAGCTGTAGAACAAATTGCTCTTACAGATGTTGTGAAATATGCATCGCAAAAAGAGTTAGCACTGACACAGACAGTAGAACGTGCAAAACAAGAAAAAACACAAACATTGAAATATGATGATGCATCTAAAACACTTGCTTATATAGGAGAAGAAAATTTACCAGGTAAAGCTGGTTATGATGTATCTGTGTATCAGATCTCGACAGGAGTTGACACTGCTGCAGTGGTTGCTGCTTTAGAAAAATGAGAATCATCTGAAAGTGCAAAAGAACTGATTGCATGATGGAAAACACAGGATGAAATTATACAACTTGTCCCAAGTTTTGTGTATGATGTAAACAAAAAAGTATCGTCATTTAAAGAAATTGATGCGACATATGTTGTTGCTGTTCGTGATGAGAAAAAAGATTCAGATACAGTATATCAAAAAGCTACAATTAAAGTAACAGGAAAAGATCAAGCAGATAGAATTACAAAAGAATTAACAAATAAGGTACTATACTCTTTTGAAGATATGTACGTTGCAGATGCTCTTCGTTGGACACCAGCAAAAGATCCTAAGAGTGATTCAGTATTAAATGGAGCTTACTTCAAATATGCGAGTGTAGGACAATCACAAACAGGACTACCAGTTGTTTCTATTCAATTTGACGACACAGGAAAAGATATTTTCTGTAATTTGACTGAACAACATGTAGGAAAACAAATGGCTATTTTTGTTGGAGGAAAACTTATGACTGCTCCAGTAATTAGAGATAAAATTTGTGGTGGAACTGCTCAAATTGACTGATCTTTTGACGTGAAATGAGCAAGACAATTAGCAGATGATTTGAATAGTGGAGCACTACCAGCGCCATTGCTACTATCACATGAAGAAACAATTGCTCCGTCATTAGGGCAAAATGCTCTTAATGGTGCTATGTTTGCATGAGTATGTGGTATTGCTGTTGTATACTTTATTATGATGCTTCTTTATGGACGAAAGAAAGCAACAATTGCTCTCGTTGGACTTGTAGCTTTCCTTGTATACCTCCTTGGTATTGTTAAGACATTAGGTATCGTTTCATCACTTAGTGGTATTGCTGCAATTATTCTTTCATTAGGGATGGCTGTGGATTCGAACGTCTTGATGTATGAAAGAATTCGTGAAGAACTTGGTACAGGAAAATCAATGGAATCAGCTATTGAAGATGGTTATGATAGAAGTTGGGCTCCTATTAGAGATGGAAATATTACAACAGGTATTATTGGTCTCCTTTTATTCCTTGTTGGTGTAAATGTGTTTAAGTGATTTGGAACAATGATGCTTATTAATATGATTCTCATCTTATTTGTTGTAACTCCTTTGACAAAATACTTATTGCACCTCTTCTATATGAAAAAATAATTATATCATAGTATTATCATAAAATAAAAAACATTTTATATTAAATCCTAGCCATGAAAAAATCAGTATTATTAGTGCTTACTGTGTTATTGTTACTTGTATGATGATTTTATATATTTGATGCATATTTGTGTAGTCACTTATACTATGGCTGGGATGCTTTTACGTCTTGTTCTTGAGGACAAGGTAAGGGATTAGACCTTTTGTGAAAATGAGCTAACTGGTCATTGGTATTGTGGGCTGTTGTTACAAGTCTATTACCAGTATGATATATGTATTTTTCAAAAAAAATATCACTAATATGGTTGATGTGACTTTTTGTTTGATGAATTATTGCATATGTCATTTGATTTACAATGATGAAAGATGCACTATTATCACCGGGTGCTATTATTTTGATATTTAATCTTTTAGCTGTTTGTGCTGTTATTGGGTTTTTTATTATAAGTATAACTGTTCTTTGAAATTTTATATTTAAAAAATTGCACTGGCGTACACAAGATTCTATGCATGATGTATTCTTACAATTCACTCTTGGTCTCATAGGATTTTGTATTACGAATATAATTCTTCTTATGTTAGGAGTTTATTATGCAGCTATCGTTTGGTTGCAAATTGGACTTTTAATTTATCTTTTGTGGAAACAAAAAAGTTTTTTAAAACACTTGTATAAAACAACAGAGGATTTTGTACAAAATATGCATAATGTTTTACATAAATTGCCATGGGTAAGTATTTTATACTACCTTTTGATTATTGTGACTTGTGTCTATATTTATATGTGAATGAATCTTGCATATATTCCATATCCAACTGCGTGGGATGCAAATCATGCATATATATTTATACCAAGAGCATGGGCAATTCATAATTGATTGTACTGGTGAGTATCATGAGCTTCACATATGCCATACTTGTGGTACTGATTTCTAACGTTTTGGTTTAAATTTGCGCAATCATTTCCAATATGACAGTGATTTTTTGGAATTTCTCCTGACTCACTGACAGTCTTGATGAACTTTTTAAGTGGACCACTTGTTCTACTTGCATCATGATTTCTTCTTCACGCGTTTATTGAGTACCTCCAAGATAAAAAATGAGACCAAAAACATAGTCTATCATATTCTATGACAATCTTGTGTGTTTGACGATTTTTGATGCTTCTATGGTTGACGAGTGGAATGTGAGCATTCTTGGTTTTTGTGGATAACAAGACTGATCTAGCAGTTATGTTCTTTGGTGTTATTGCTTTATATGTATGAATTCAATTTATTCGTATATTATCACAAAAAAATAGTAATATAGAAGGAATTAATCATAAAACTGTTGTACAATATGCTATTATTGCAGGACTGTTTTTTGCAGCTTCTATACTAGCAAAACCAACTGGAATGTTTGATATGATCCATTTTGCAGTATTATTTTTGATGCAATGGCAGGTTGTATTGTTTGGTGTCTGAGCATATATTGCAATTCTAGGTTTCTTATGAAAAACACAAATGCTTTTGATCTATCAATTTATCACACCAATACAATCAACATATTTGATGATTGTTGGTTTAATACTTACTATAATAGGAATCGTTATGTGATTGAAAAAATACTCATACCGTCATTATATGCGTTACTTCTTAATATGGGTAGCAACAATTGTAACAACGCTTGTGATTTATAAGTGACCATATTCTGTGATTCAACAACGAAAAGCTAATGGTACAGTAAATATCGAGCAATCACTGCGTACAATTATACTTGGACAAAACACTCAAGTAAAAACACAATCAAGATCGCATATTTTGCTTGCATCAAATATTGGTATAGAAACATTGAATGCTATTGATGCAAATACTGAAACATGATCTATAACCGTACAAAAAAATGTGACACCAACGAGAGAACAATGTTTACAACAACCATCTGATACAGATACTCTTTATAAAAATACAAAAAAAGTACCTTCTGATGGAGGTAGCGAAGATCTAGGAAGATATATTGGATATTGATGGAAGTCATTTTCATCTCTCTCAATCACATCATTTCTACCAGCAGGGTGTTATAGTATTTATACAGATGCACAATATCTTTGTATGAACTATGCAACTTTGCAAAAATGAGATGTTGCTGTAATTACAAAAATACTGTCTGGAGCACCTCAAAATAATCGTGTAGTAGACTGGAAGAATCAATTAGAACTTTCAAAGAATGATGCTTTTGCTACGCAAACCACTATCAAAAAAATTACTACATATGTAGAATCAAATGCAATTTTGAAACAAGATAATATCACATATATTCCATATAAATTACTAGTCCCATTTAATGTCACATTTAACTGGTCGTTACAGAATTTAAGTAGTTATTATACGGACGTTGGAATAATGTGGTTGATAGGTTTGTGATTGGTGATTCTATGACTCTTGTATTGAATCTTGCTTCGTAAAAAACCTTTAGTTATTATATCTGTTATAACATTAGGTGCTTGGGCAACATGGTGGGTTATAGCAAGTGCTATTATTTGGTATTCATTATGACTTATTGTTTGGACGATTTTGGGTACAGTTGCATATTTCTATTATATTTTTCAAGACCGTTCTAAGAAATCATTGTGAGATACGGTAGCTTTATATGGTATAGCGTGATTGTTTATATTGTGGTCTATATTACAACTTATATTCAATCTAATTAGAATTGCATCACAGGGTGGTAGTGGTCCATTTGTTCGATATAAAGCAAATGTATGACAAATTACAATTCTTGATGAGCAACTCTCATGACAACCAAAAAATACTGTTGGTTATTGAGCAAAAGATATATTTAATTTACAATTCCCTCACTATAATAAATTCCTCTCAGCGGTGAATCAAAGACAAGATTGAGAGTGAGTTGTAATTGCTGGAACATATGCACAATACTTCATTGATAATCAACGTAATGTACAACCTGACTGATTCTTAACACAGTTCTGGGAAACATCATCAGATAATAATGTATGTAATACATATTTAAGACTACGCGATAAAAAAACTAAATATATTGCAATTGATCCAAATATAGCATCAGTTGTTATGGGATGATGAAATAGTACTCTTCTTGATAGATTCTTTTGAGTAGTAAGTGCTGATAATAGTCTTGTACAGTATGGTACACTTACTATGTTACAAGCACTTGTTCAAAATAAATACCTCACACTATTATCAACAAATAATATTGTGACAAAATATGCATTTGTTATTTCTGATGAACAATTGTCTGCATTATTAAATGTACCAGTTGGTGAAAAATTGCTTGTTGAAAGAGCAAAAATGAGTTCTGCGAGATACTTCCCAAATGCACAAACATATGCTACTATTTCATCAGAACTATTTGTGAAAAGAATACAGACGTATGATGCAATCCAAGATATAGCTGATATACTTGGAAAAGATATTCGTACTAATGAAACTGTTGCTGTTGCAAAACGTATTCTTGCTGGAATAAAACAAGAAGATACGGAAGCTGTAAAAGCTTTAATACAAGCTTTATCAAATGATGAAAAGTTTGTGTTGCAACAATTCATCTCGCTTGCTCAAGCAAAAGACCAAAATCCAACACAATTTAGACAATATGTGATTGGACTGATCTGACAAAGTGTCAATAATGGTAGTCAAATAATAGTCTTTACTGTTGAATAGTTCTATGCAAACACTCTATCTTCTAGATCGATTAACACCTAAACATATCATGCTCTCTGGAGTGGATGATAGTATTTCTGTAGGTGTAGGAGATAGAGTAATATATATGTTGCCTGACGACAATAAAAAATATGTGTGACTCAATGTATGATATCCATTAGAAGCAGATAAAAAATGAACGTTTATAGAACTACTAACAGGAACAAAAAAAGAAAAATTTGAAGAGTATCAAAAAAAATCTATTACCTATTACGAGAAATTTAAAAAAGAGTTTCCTATTGTATGTCCTGGTGCAATACCAGTTACTGTAAGGGCTGATTTGAGTGGACAACAAATATATTTCTACTTTTTTGCAGAAGAAAGATATAATTTTGCAAATTTTGTAAGAGAGTTTAGAAGTGTTGTTCCTGTACAATTTTTTATATATCAGTTGTGAGCAAGGGATATGATGAGATACTCACCAAATGCAAAAGAGTATCTAGCAGCATGTGGGTGTTGACCTCTATGATGTTGTAGTCTAGGGAAGCTACCAAGTGTAGAAATGGATAATATATCACTCCAGTGATTAGAATGAAGAGACGTTGAAAAATTAAAATGAAGGTGTGGAAAATTAAAATGTAGTGTAGTCTATGAAAGAGAAACTTATCTTGCAGAATCAGCCTGATTCCCTAAAAAGGGAGAAGTCGGTACTATGAATTGACAATCATGTACTTGTATTGGGTATAATATTATGACGTGAGATATAGTTGCAAAAACACAAGAATGAGAATTATTAAGATGAGCAAAACAAAATTTTCAAAAAGTATCTACTATTTAGTATCTATCTAGCTCGCAATGTTTACGTTCCTCTTATATCTATGGTTACTTATTACTATCGTTTTGATAGGTATTGTTTGTATACATATAGTACATCGAATATGGGATATTGCTAAAAAAAGAAAATCATCACTATCGGTAACAGAAAAAACAGTGACGACATATGCTACTGATGATGATAATATTGTTCATGAACATATTGTAGAACAAGTTGAGACTGATGGTGCTACAGTTGTATCTGTTTCAGATACTTTTGTTATAGAACCCAAAGAAGAAGAAATTGTATCTTCTGATGAAAAAGAAACATGACAAGAAACAATAATATCAAATATTGGTGATACTCAAGAATCAGAACACATGACTGATCAAAAAGAAATAGCTGAAAATGATACACAACAACAAAGTAACGAAGAAACTACTATTGATTCTTCTGAAAAATGAGAAGAACAATCTATAGAATCAGAACAAAATGAAATGGTACACGATGATACAAATACTACTCCTGAAAAACCTATTTCTATGTCATCTACCGCATCTCTTCATACGTTTGGTGCTGACACTCCTATAATGATTGAAACGCCAAAAGATATTGATGCAGCTCGTAATATCGCACAATGACACTCAAGAGATGATATTGTGCGTGATAAGTTTGAAAAGCACATCCAAAAAATCCGTTATGAAGCATGAATTTTGAAACAAAGAAATGATATGCTTGGATATGAAAAAAAACTTGTAGAAGGAATTACTTTGTTACCAAATGATAAAGACTTTCAAAAAAACCTTGCTGATTTATATTTTCATCAATGAAAGTATAAAAAAGCCCAATCTCTTTTGAAAAAAATCCTTACAGAAAACCCAGAAGATCATAATGCATTATGGCAAGTTGGAGAAATTGCCACAGAGGAGTGACACAGTGAAGATGCATACGTATATTTTAAGCAAGCATATACTTTATGCGATGATAATCCAAAATACTGTTTCTCATTAGCGCAATGGTATTATGATAACGATGATTTGGAAAATGCACTGCCTCTTATGGAAAAAATGGTGAAATTAAGACCAAAAAATATAGATTACCTTGTGTCATTGTCACATGTTCAGCATAAAATATGATTACGTGATGAAGCAAAACAATCTATGTTAAGAGCATTAGAACTAGATCCAATGAATCTTACTTTGAAGAACTATCTAAAAGCTTTATAAAATTATAATATTGTAAAAAATGAATCGTAAAAAAATTATTCGTATCTTTGTTATTGTTTGTGTACTATTACTTTTGCTTTCAATCATGGTACCATTCTTACCATACATTTTACCATCTACAGCAACACAATAGATGAAAGTACTTGTAGACTTACCTAGAAGATTAGCTAAACAACGTGCACATACAGCAACACATCTTTTGCATGCGGCATTGCAACAATATTTTCCACATACAAAACAGGAAGGATCATTTGTTTGAGAAGATGAGCTCCGTTTTGATTTTGCAGCAGACAAATTACTCACAAATGAAGAAATAGATGCAATTACACAATCTATTAATCAACAAATTCAGCAAGCATATACCGTACAAACTCAAACTATGGCATATGATGATGCTGTAAAAATGTGAGCAAAAGCATTTTTTGCAGATACATATGGAGCTGAAGTTAGAGTAGTGTCTATTGCACAACCATGACAAAATGCACAATTCTTATCACTTGAACTATGTGGATGAAACCATGTAACAAATACTAGTGATATATGATCCTTTGTGATTATGCGTCAAGAAGCAGTTGCATCATGAGTAAAAAGATTACAAGCATATACTTGACCTCGTGTCTTAGAAAAAATTAAGCAAGATGATACTATTCTTTCATCATTGATACAATCATTATCTTTGAAACAATACTCACAACTCCCAGAAAAAATTGAAAAAACTCTCAAAGATTATCAAGAATTACAATCATCACAACAATCATTGAAACATAGTGTATTGCAGTTGATTGATGCAAATGTGTGATTTACTACACCTATTCCACTTCATACTATTACAGCACAATATACAGCACTAACAGACCAAGATATTATGCAATATTTACAGTCATCAGATACCTATAAAAATATAAGTTGGATTGCTTATAATAATCAGGCAGATGGTACAAGTATTGTGACAATTTATGATCCTGTAAATAGTGCTGCAAAAACACAAGCAGTAGCATTGTGAGTCCGTGGATGATGATCTGATAAAAAGGTTACAGGTAAACTACCAACACACTTTAATTTGTCGTAGTATGAAACATGAAATGTCCTAAATGTAATAATTTTGATACTAAAGTCTTAGACTCAAGAGTTGTGCAAGATGGAAATGCTATTAGACGTAGAAGAGAGTGTGAATATTGTGAACATAGATTTACTACGTTTGAAAGAAGAGGTATTACAGATCTCGTAGTTATTAAAAAAGATGGTAGTAGAGAGCTATATGATAGAACAAAAATTACAAAAGCCCTCCTTCTTGCCTATGCAAAAAGAAATGTTGCTATGGATAAACTAGAAGAAATTACTTCTGCACTTGAAATTCAACGATCTGCTGATGGAGAAATTACATCTGATAAAATATGAAGTGATATTCTTGCATCACTTAAGCATGAAGATCCAGTTGCTTATATTAGATTTGCTTCTGTGTATATGAACTTTCACTCTTTAGAAGACTTTCAATCTCTTCTCAACGCAGAGAAATAATTTCCCAATTTCATACCCTAATTGTATCTTTAAGTTTTCGAGGTCAAAAACCTACTCTTTGTAGATCTATGATACTTGTTCCCAAACTCTCACATAAACGCCTAATATGGCGTTTTTTTCATGATGTTAATATGACTTTATACGTATTTTTTTCTTCTTTATACGGTTCACATGATAACCATGAAAGCGTGATATGTTCTCTTGTATCCTTATCATAGTATATGGCACCTTTGGTGCCTTTTTCTCTGTCTTGTGATGTTAGAGGAGTCGTTGTTTTAATGATATAGGTTTTTTGATGCGTATAACGAGGATGACTAAAAAATGATACAAAAGCAGGTATATCAGTGAGTACTAGTAACCCATGTGAATCCTTGTCTAATCTTCCTATATATGTATATTTATTTTTTCGATCTTCAGGTAAAAGATCATAGACAGTCTGGTTATGTGGATCATTTTTTGAAACGACACATCATAGTGGTTTGTTATACAGGATAATTGTACCAGTGTCTTTGTAGTCACTATCACCTACAGTTCGTTGTTCTTCATCTCAGTCATTATACTCTATTGTGATAGTGTCTCAATGAACAACAGCTTCTTTTCTATGAGATAATAGTTGGTCGTTTTTATATACACGTCACTCTTGCAGTAATTGAATAATATGTCTTCTACTTTTCCCTTGTTGCTGCAGGAAAGAGAGTATATCTATAGTCATGAAATAAGAGATGATTATAAAATAGTAGTAGAAAGGGATTAGTTGATATGTTGTTTTTACTGTTTGATAATAATACGATCAGGATTACTTATATCTACAATTGCTGGGATTGCAGTTGGTAAATAAGGAATAATGTGTTTCCATTGTTCAAAAGTTGCATTCATTTGTTCTTTTTGTAAACCAATAATGAATGTGTCTTTTTCGGTTTTTATAGATAGTTTCTCTAGACCAGGGAAATAGGTATAGACCATACTACCAGATAAAAAGTTGATTTTTTTAATAGTGCGTACGATATCTTGTGAAGAAGTAGCCCAAAATACTCATCATGAAAATTGATCAATCTTTTCTTGAGGTAGTGCAACTTGTAATTGAATACCTGTAGCTCAAATAACTGCTCAGGAATTATAAGGAATAAACATATTGTGATAGACTATTGATGGTTGATTTTCTTGGCTATACATAATGAAATCAGGATTGTGATATCCTATATCTATAGTAAGTGTTCCATTATCAAATGATATAGGGCTAATGCGATTTATGAGAGGAAAAGATTCTTGTACACTGATGCTCCAATCGCGCCATTCTCGTCGTTTTTGTTTGTAGTATCATTTTCCTTTAAGATCTTGAGAGACTCTATCAAATAGTGCTTGATATGATAATGTATCCTGAGTTTGTTGTGTGAAAACAATATGTTGAATAGGTGCCCAATTATGAAAGAAAAATGCATACCAACATAAAATAAGGAGTAGTGCTCATACAATTTGTTTCCAATAGAAAAAGAAAAAGAGCTGCCATCATGAAGCTTTTTTTGATTCAGTACGTATAATTAAACGTTTCTGAGGACGACGTAAAGAGCGGTTAGGAGAGACAAATTTACGCATTTATCCTATAATTATTGGTAAGAAACGAGGCACGAAAATATATATTATAGAAGTGATAGTACATCATACAACAATTCATCATACTACTTCTACAAATGTATGCCCAAGTCTTTCTTGAAGATCTTGTAACTTGTAGTCAATAAAAGAAAATGATCTAAGTTCATCTTTAATCTCATTGATATATTTTGCATGTTTTCCAGCTTCAAATCTCACATTTGCTGCGTCGTACCAAAAAAGAAATGCAAAAGTAACACATATTGCAAAATACATGCTAGTTACACCATATTCTAATCATACAAGCGTTGTAATACTACTAGAAATACCACTATGCACCGAAGGAAATCATCATGACTTCCAAAAGCTACTAATTTGTAGTTTCTGCTTGTGTGAAATTATATCAACAAGCATTTTTATTCACTGAATAATTGCCCCAACGGCAAGTGGTATAAGAACTGGAGGAATACGCATATTTAAGCCGAGAAATAAGTAGTTTCTGTATAGGAAAAAACTAATAAAATGCAAGAGAAAGCATGTTGCAGATATTTTCTTGTAGTTATGAAATTTCCTTTGTTTTCTTGCTCATAAATCGTATATATTTTATAAATAGTCTTTTTATATAGAAATTGAATGAATCTATGCAAAAAATCTGAGCACATATGTCTATAGCATGATGATTACACCTTGCGTTTGAAAGAGCAGCAGAAATATGAGCAACATCATTGCAAATTTTTTCTAAGTCACCAAGATGATGGTCTATACCAAACTATACTGATGAACAATTTGCTTTGGCAAGAGAGTATAGAGAAAAATATCAGCAAGATTGAGGTATTATTCATGCTAATTATCTTGCAAATCTTTCAAAGCCTCAGCATGAATGTGAAAAAGATATAGCAAGTATCATCCATGATTTTTATGTGTGACATGAAACTGGTTTTGAGTGAATCAATGTTCATATTTGAAAACAAAAATGATTCGAAAATAAAGATGATGCATTTGCAAATATGACACGCAACGTTGAATATATTTTAGAGCAAATTAAAACGCCAATAGTTTACTACAAGGACTTTAACCATTTAGAAAAAACAATGTTGAAATTATTTCCTATGTCTGATAAAAATAAAGTATTACCTAAAAATTTTAAGAATTCAAATCAAACAATATGGACAATAACAATCAGCAACT
>CAXYYI010000007.1:0-17807 GCA_964293055.1 uncultured bacterium
CTCTCATGAAAGTAAGATCATCAGTGAAAAAAATATGTAACAATTGTAAAATTATTAGAAGACAAGGTATCATCCGTGTTATCTGTTCTGCTAATAAAAAACATAAGCAAAGACAAGGATAATTTTTATATATCTATCGTACTATACGAAATGTTAAGACTTCAAGGACACGTTATACCAGATGCAAAAAATATTTGGATTGGACTTACGTACGTTTACGGTATCGGACGTCCAAAATCTAAAGAAATTCTTGCACACCTTAATATTGATCTTTTCAAAAAGGTAAAAGATATTACTGAGGCTGAAGAAAAATCTATCAACCAATACCTTAAGGAAATGACATTAGAAAATGACCTTAAGAGAGAAGTGAACGGATTTATTAAAAGACTTAGAGAAATCAAGTGCTACAAAGGTATGAGACACAATCTTGGACTACCTGTAAGAGGACAAAGTACAAGAAAGAATGGTAGAACTGCAAAAAAACTTCTTGGTAGATCAAGAGTTAGACCAGTTTTGAAGAAGTAACACTTCTTAAGTAGTTTCATTTTACTTTTCATTTATATGCAATGGCAAAGGAAGTATCAAAAAAGAAGAAAAATATTAAAATCAGTAAGGGAGTACTTCATGTACACACTTCTGAAAATAACACAATTATTACGCTTTCTGATGAAAACGGGAATAAGGTTATCGGTAACGGTACAGGAAATGTAGGATTCAAAGGAGCAAAAGAAAATACACCTTATGCTGCTGAAATTCTTACAAAACACCTTATGAAACAAGCAAGAGACGATATGGGTCTTAAAGAAGTTGGTATTGTGTTCAAAGGTATTGGTATGGCTAGAGATGGTGTCTTCAAAGCTATTAATGATCTAGGATTGATTGATATTCTCTATATCAAAGAAGCAACTCCATTGCAATTTGGTGGTTGTAAAGGTATCAGACCAAAAAGAATGTAATTATTATAACGTTTTCTTTATACTCTTAATTAAGTGTTATTCATGAAGTATACATGACCAAAATATAAAATTGTCAGAAGAGAGGGGATTAATGTCTTTGGTTCTGACAAATATGATGTGAAAAAAAGAAGATCAGTGCCTGGTCAACACGGTGGGACTATGCCAAGACTTTCTGAATATGGAAAGTTGTTGAGAAACAAACAAGTACTTAAAAGAATGTACTTTATGGCAGAAAAACCTTTTGCGAAACTTGTAAAAGTAACTTCTTCTCGTTATGCGAAAAATAAAGGAATGGGACATGATAAAGTGCTTCTCCAATTCCTAGAAAGAAGACTTGATGCTGTTGTTTATAGAGCAGGACTTGCAAAAACTATTATGCAAGCAAGACAAATGGTAACACATGGTCATTTCATGCTTAATGGACATAAACATAATGTTCCTTCTTACTTCGTAGCAGCGAATGATGTTATTACAGTAAGACCAAAAGTAGCGACATCGTCATTGTATGATCAAGCATTTGCGCAAGCAAAAACTGATATATCTCGATTGAGAGTTAACAAAGCAGATAAAAGCATCGAAGTACTTGACCTTCCAGATGTTACAACATTACAAACACCTGCGGATGTGTTGAAAGTAATTGAATTTTACGCGAGAGCATAGTTCTTTCCCTTTATTCTTTATCGCGTCCTCCCATGCTGGATATACAAAAATACATTGGTTCACCAAAAATTATCTCAACGACAATTGATGCACAAACTATGAAGTTTGAACTACAATATGTACCAAGAGGATTTGGACATACACTTGGTAACGCATTGAGAAGAGCAATTCTCGGATACAATATTGGAGGAGCTCTTACAGCAATGAAAATCAAATGAGTGTCACATGAATATCACGTTATTGATTGAGTAAAAGAAGCAGTAATCGATGTTATGCAAAACTTCAAAAAACTTCACTTTACTGTATCTGATAAAGTTGAACAAATCCAATGGATTCCACAAAAATTTAAATGAGCTCGTGTTTATACAGCAGCTGATCTCAAACTTCCTTCAGGAGTAGAACTTTTGAATCAAGATGAATACCTTTGTGAAATCTCTGATCCAAGTACAGAATTGATCTTTGATATTAGAGTAGAAAAAGGATATGGATACTACAGTATTGATTTCTTGAGAAGACGTGAAGAAAAAAATGCTGATAGTGACATCAATCTTCTTCTTATCGATAATGACTTCAAAGCAGTAGAATATGTAAAATATGATGTTATTGAAGTGATTGATGACTTCCAAGGTGGATTAAAAGATAGTCTTGTTATGGAAATCAAATCAAAATATGAAGATATGTCACCAAAAGAATTCCTATCATTTGCTGGTGAAGTATTGGCTTCTTATGCTAAACTCTTTGTATTTGATGGTATCTATGTAGATGCATCTATGTTTGTAGAATTGGAAGATCTTCATGAAGAAAAAGAAAAACTTCCTGAAGAAATGAATATCAAAACAATGCCTATTGATGCTCTTCCATTGAGTGAAAGAACAAGAAATGCACTTATCAAGAACTCTATCTTATATGTAGAAGATCTTGAAAAGAAGAGAAAAGTAGAACTATTAAGTATGAAAGGTCTTGGGAAAAAAGCTATTGATGAAATAGTTGTTGCTCTCCAAAACATAAGTAAAAACTTAGCAGGGTAGATATACGATGGTTAGCATCTCTTTGTCTAACTATCTATCGATAAGAATAAATCAATTAATTTTATATACCAACTATTACCAATGAGACATAAAGTTAATAAAATGCTTGATATGCGCTTAGGTGAGTATCAAACAAGATCAAATGTCATTAGAACTATGCTTACAAATTTTGTGAGAGAAGGACATATGACAACAACTGCAAAAAAAGCTAAAGTTATCAAAGCTGAAGCTGATTCATTTTTTGCAACACTTATTGGAATGTTTGATCGTGTCTCTGTTGATAAAGAAGTTAAGAGAGCAGCAATCAGATATGTAAAAAGTACTATCTTCGGAGAAGCTGAAGGGAAGAAAGTAATCAATGAAATCCTTCCAAGACTTCGTCAAGAAGGGAAGAAGTCAGGATTCGTAGCATCATACAAACTAGGTTATAGAATGGGTGATGGTGCTGAAAAAATTCTTCTTAGACTTATCTAATTCTTGTAATCTCAATATTGTTTATTATTTGATTATATACCTATCATGGCAGCAATAGATTTGAATAAAACGATCTACAAAAAACCAGACGAACTCCAAAAAACGAGAAAATGGTATAAAGTAGATGCAACTGGTAAAACACTTGGAAAATTGGCAGTGACTATCGCAGACCTCGTTATGGGGAAAAATGAAGCTCACTACTGTGATTTCTGGGATTGTGGTGGTTTTGTAGTAGTAGAAAATGCTGACAAAATTGCTGTAACTGGTAAAAAACTTGCACAAAAAATGTACTACTCATATAGTGGATACAAAGGGAATCTTAAATCAAAGACTCTCCAAGTTATGCTCCAAAAGAAATCAGTAGACCCACTATGGTATGCTGTGAGAGGTATGTTACCAAAAAACAAACTAAGAGATAGTAGAATGAAAAGAGTAAAACTTTTCACTACACCAACATCGAAATATGATTTTTTACATCCTATTGTGATTAACTAGTCATGGCAGCTACAAAGACTGCACCAAAAGCAGGTGCGAATAAATATACGTTTGCAGTAGGAAGAAGAAAAACTGCTACAGCATCTATTAAACTTTTCCCAAATGGTAAGGGAACATTTACTGTAGTAAAAGGTGATAAAAGAACTCCACTAGAAGAGTACTTCTTGGGACATCCACATCTTCTTCGTGCAGTAATGGCTCCATTTACAGTATTAGGAAGCGATATCGCAACAAAATTTGATGCTGATATTAGAGTAACTTCAGGTGGAAAGGCTGGACAAGCTGATTCTATCAAACTTGGTTTTGCAAGAGCTCTTGTAGAATTCAATCCAGAAGTAAGAACACAACTTAAACCTCATGAACTTCTTAAAAGAGATCCTAGATCTAAAGAAAGAAAGAAACCAGGGCTTAAGAAAGCGAGAAAAGCACCTAAATGGTCAAAACGTTAATTTCTGACCATTGATATATTGGTTATCGGCTATATATGATTTGTGATTTCTATGAATTGCAAGCTATACATATGGTTATCAGAAAAAACAACTTCGAAAGAGGTTGTTTTTTTGTAATGTAAATATATTGACAAATATTATAAAATAAATATAATATGTTTCTTAAACAAAAATGTTAAACTAAATAAATAAAAAAATTATGGAACAAGTAGCAACAATTAATGGTGTAAAAGTTTTTTCTGACAAACAAGTTCATACTATTGCTAATACTAAAATTACATTTGTTGATGGTAGTTGGTGTGATGTTAATAGTGGTAAAATTGTAAATGAAGGGGGTGGTTATATCCACTTTGATGATCCTAATGTTGGTAAAACTACAAACACGATTAATGAAAAAAAATCGTTTGATGCAAAATCATTATCTTTAAAAGGAATCAGTGGTAGTGTATTTGTAGAGTCTCATAGTGGTGATAATATACTTGTTGATATTACCTCTACAAAAGAAATTCTTAAAAATATAGTATGCGCTGTAGAAGGCGATGTTTTAGTAGTAGAAGATACTCGATTATCTACTAATACTAAAAATAGTTCTATTACTATTACAAATGGATCTATTAGTTTTGGTGGAGGAATTAGTGGTATGCAAATATTTTCTTCCGGAAAAAATCAAACTATTATTTCTTCATCTGCTAAGGTGAATTATGAAATTCGTATCAAAGTTCCTAAACATTTACCAATTAAAGCACATTGTAGTAATGGTGTTATTGAGGTAGAAAATGTTGAAGGTGATATTGATGCAGTTGCACAAGCAGGAGTAATTACTTTAGGTAAAACTTTAAATGCGGTATTTTCTGTTCAAGGTAATGGAGATATTGTTGCTAAATCTGTTGAAGGTACGCTAGTAGCAACAGTTCAAGGTAATGGTGACATTAAAGTAGCAGATGGCAAAGTAACTAAATTAACAGCAGTATTACAAGGTAATGGTGATATAGAATTTAAAGGCGAGGCTGTAGATGCAACATTATCCGTTATGGGTAATGGTGATATCAAAGTACATAGTGTACTTAATAAACCGATTAAAAACATTATGGGTAATGGTGATATTAAAATTAAAGTAAAAAACTGGAAATAGTTTATCTATTTCATCTTAAATGAGGCTGATTTATTCAGTCTCATTTTTTGTAAAGTTGCAAAATTTGCTTTTATGATAGTATATAGATATAATTAAATAAATAATTTATATTATACTCTCTTTGTAGATGCCTGATCAAAACAATAGAAAACCTGAATTTAATAGTATTAGTGATGAAGGTTGAAAAACTCCAGAGCTTAAAATACATGATAAACATCAAGACATCGCAGCGGATACTGCAGGTAATTTGTCATGAAAAGAATTGACACCTGAAGTAGATGGATTCACTGCACAGGTTGCATTGTCTTTGATCGAGAGTGGTCGTGCAGAGGATGTCGCAAGAGATTTTGATAAATACTCTCATTTACCTGATGAGATAGTATTTAAGATGATTGATGTATTGGGGACAAAGAGTCCGTCTATAGCAACAGGGAATATTCCATATGATATTCTTGCGCGTTATGAACAAAAGAAAGCGTCGTTCAAATTTCAGTCTACATCTGATAGTCAGCTTAGTCCAGAATATAGTGAGTATTTAACCTATGCACCAGATGCATGGAA
The DNA here is from genome assembly GCA_964293055.1 of uncultured bacterium. Taxonomy (GTDB): domain Bacteria; phylum Patescibacteriota; class Gracilibacteria; order Absconditabacterales; family Absconditicoccaceae; genus JBDHUW01. The sequence continues at coordinate 5,756 of CAXYYI010000007.1, forward strand.
AACGCGTTTTGCAACATTTACTGCAGAACAACAAAAGAAGCTATGTGAACAAATAGAGTTTTTCCCAAACATGGTATCATTTGTTGTGACACAAAAAATTGATGGAGTAGATAAAAGAGTAAAACTATATATCGAAAATACTGATGTTGTAGTGTCACCAGAGCAGGTACAAGATAGAAAAGATGTTGTTATTGATAATAATACTGCTCATATGACTATTGATGCTGCAAAAGATATTGTACCATTAGAACTTCATATTTTGTGAAGTACAATTAAGTCTATAGCAGATTTGATGCCATATCAAGATTTTAAAATGAAAACAGATATACAATCATTAAAAGCTATTGGTGAGATCTTACATATTACAGAAAGTTGATGTTTTGAGTTGTGAAATGTTGATCCACAGAAGAAAGATTCTAGAGCATGGCTTATGACAATGTGAACTACAAAAGAAGAATGACAAACTACATGAAATCCTATAGTACTATGAGTAAACGATAAAACTGGTCATCTCACACCTATGAAACCAGAATTTATGGCACCAATACGTAAGATGGCAAAACCAAGAGAAATTTTGGAATAGATAATATAATAATAAAATCTTATATATTAGTATGTATCTCAAAACTACTTTTCGCAATAATGAAGAGTAGTTTTTATTATATCTTTTTTCCACAAAAAAAGCAGACCAGAGGTCTGCCTTGAAACGGTATTCTATGTATATTTCTGTAATACTTTGGTACTTAGGTAGTCAAATGTATATGTAATATTATTAGATATCCTTTTTCTTAGTTGATAGATAGTGGAATTATTCCATATCTTCAGCGTCATCGTCAGCTTGCATAGCAGCTCCACCTTCAACAGTTACGTTAACTGCCATAGGTCCTTTTTTACCATCTCCGATTTCGAAGCTAACAGCATCATTTTCATGAAGTGTTACACCTTCGTTGTGTCCTGCAACAGCAGTGATGTGTACGAAGATTTCTTGTTCTCCATTGTACTTGATAAATCCAAAACCTTTTTCTTGGTTGAAGAATTTTACGATTCCTTGTAACATGGTATTGTATTGTGTAATAATAAATGAATAGGACATAGAGTACCTATTGCCCGATAGTATACGATATGGATATAATAATACAAGAGGAAATAAAGTTCGTAAAAATGTGGTGAAATGCCATCAATTTCAATTGCAAGTACTATTTTTTTGACTATACATAAAAAAAGGGTATTATTGAATTAGTGAGCCTGGCTTTATTATTTATTGGAACAACTATGTTAAAAGACATTGTGCTATTTTGAGCGCAGGGATCAGGAAAAGGGACGCAAGCAAAGAAGCTTGTTGAACATTTTATTGGACAGTATAGATATTTTGAATCTGGGGCGATATTACGTGCATTGGAGTCAAATGACAATGCTATTGGTTCATATGTGAAGGTACTTATGGAACAAGGAAAATTACTGCATGACTCATTGGTTGTAGCACTATTTGATGCATTTTATGTAACGCTTCGTAAAGATCAAAGAATGATTGTTGATGGATTCCCTCGTGATATCCCACAAATGCACTCATTTCTCGATCGTATGTATCGTAATAAACGTGAGCTCTTGGGGATTTGGATTGATGTGCCAAAAGAAGTAGCAGTAGAGCGTGCTATGCAAAGAGGTCGTCCAGATGATACACAAGAAAGTGTGGAAAGACGTATCAACACATACTATGAACAAACAATGCCTATTATTGATTATATTCAGCACTTTGGGAAGTTAGTGAAAATTGATGGAACACAATCTGTAGATGCAGTATTTGCAGATATCGTCAATGCACTTCGTGCAGATGCTGATGAAACTGGAGAATAATTGTCACAAATTCTACTATTATGCGTATACCATTGTATACGCTTTTCAATATATCCCTTTATATACTATATAGTCTTCTATGACAAAATCTCTCTTTGCAAGTAAACGAGGAAATGGTGTATTCGTGACATGAATGATCGCTATGACTGCTATGATGTGATTTGGTTCTTCTGTGTCTGCTGCGACACAAACATGGGATCCATCATTGAAACAAGCAACATCATGTAGTGATGTAGATGCTTATTTGAAAGATAAACTATCAAATTACTGGAATGGCGGGTACTTTGGACCTGTCGCAAGAGAGTGAATGATTGTAAACGATGCAGCAACAAAAGCTGCTGTACAAGGTTTGGGTGATTGAATGTGAGGATGAGGATGAGCTGATTTTGCTACAACAAATACACAAAAAGAAAATGTGGATGAACCAGATATTATAAAAAATAATGGGAAAAATATTTACTATCTTGATCAAGAAGCAAAACAAGTACGTATACTGGATGTAGCAACACAAAAACTTATTGGAACACTGACACTACCAAAACAATTTTGGGGAGCAAATATGTTTTTGCAAAATAATAAATTGGTTATTCTTGGAGGGGTAAACTTAAATCGTGGAACATCATACTATACGACTGCAAGATATGTTTATCGTGATCAACAAACAATGATTCTTGTTTACGATATAGCAAAAGGTGCAACACCACTATTCGTCCAATGATATACATATGATGGACGACTACAAGAAAGTAGAGTAGTTGATGGAAGTCTTATTATGACTGTACAATCATCAATTGGATGGCAACCAGTCTATAGTGCAGTAAATGATATGATAAGTAACACAACAAAAAAATCATTGAAAAAAGAGGAGTTCACTATTGCTGCAAAGGATGTGCTTCCACAACTTTCGACTTTTACATATAAGGTTGTTACACCAAAGACTGGAAAACCAAGAGCTGTTGAACAAAAAAAAGCAGTAGCATTGGACTGTACACAAGTATTGTATAGAAAACCTGATCCTAAATCGACAGAAAATAATTGAGGATATAGATATGCATTTGGTGAAAGTATGACAAGTATCCTTAGTCTGTCTTTGGATAATGCTACGACAAAACCAATTATCAAAACAGCTTTTGTAAATAATGCACAAGTACATGTGAGTAGTAAAAACATCTATTTAACAGCACCTGTGTATATGCCAAGTGAATTTGCTTGTCCTGCACTTCCAAATATCATGTGTATGCCATGGAGTCAATGATCATCATATACAGCATTGTATAAATTTGGTCTAAAGAATCTATGATATACATATGCATCACTTGTTGAAGGAACAACATACAATCAATATAGTATGGATGAAGATACTTCAGGTACTATGAGAATAGTAACAAGTAACTGGAAAAATAATAAAAATAGTAGTAATGTCTATGCTATTGATACAGCAGGAAAAGTTGTTGGTTCATTGAAGAATATCGCTCCAGATGAACAATTTTATGGAGTTAGATTTATTGATAAATACTTATATCTTGTGACGTATAAACAAGTAGATCCATTGTTTGTGATTGATATGTCACAACCAACAAAACCATCTATTGTAGCAGAACTAAAAATGCCATGATATAGTAACTATCTTCATCCATATGGATCAATGAAAGATGGTGTGCAATATTTGATTGGTTTATGATATGATACAAAGACGTCACCAGAGTGACGAGAACAACAAGTTGGTATAAAATTAGACTTATATAAAGTAGATTTTTCAAAGAAGACAGCAAAATGAGTTGTTCCTGTATCACAAGTATGGACAAAAACATTTGGTGAACAAAATAGCCAAACAGAAGCTCTCTATAATCCAAGAATGTTTGTATTTAATCAAACAACAAAAGAGCTTATGTTGCCTATCGTTCTTACAAAAACCAAGAATGTTAAGCAGTGCTATACAACATATGATGATGAAGGAAAAGAAATCAAAAAAGATTGTAATGATGTGCAACAACAACAAGCTGTAGATTTTGCATGAGTAAAAGTATGGACTTTGTCAGAAACATGACTAACTGAAAAAGTATCAATCAACTATAAAGATATGATTAAAAATCCATATGATAATAATAATGATCCAATGAGTATTGGGCGATACTTCCCATCTATGATGCCAAGAGTATGATACAATGGAAATCAATACTATATGGTAAATAAGCAGTTCGCACAGTTCTTTACGCAATCAACAACTGGTGGTGTAATCTTATTTGGTACAGGGAAATAAGTAATGATACATCGATACGAGGATGAATTATATTATTTTGTATGGAAGCCTCATAGGCTTCCTACAACACGAGGAAATGAGTGTTCGTTTCTTGATATTCTGCAAGAATCAAAACCCTCATTTTTTCTTGAACAAGAAAAACAATTTACGCGTGAAGAGGAGTATGGACTTGTAAATAGGTTGGATAATGATACTGCTGGTCTCTTATATTTTGCAAAGACGAAACAGATATATGAAAATTATCCTATACAACAAAAAGAAAACAAACTTTATAAACTCTATGTGTGTGAAGTATATGGGAAAGTAGATTGTGAAAAAACAGCGCAAAAGTCGATACAAAATAAAGTAACACAATGATATATGGAAGCAGCAATAAGTGGTTTACATCTAGCTAACATCCAACATCCAACATCTATAAAAATACAGTGATGAGAGGGTCATATATGGACTATGCAATGAGTAGAAATCGCATATCCAATTAGGCATCATCTTCATGATAAAACACGTATGATAGCTGTAGCAACAGAAAAAGATATGGCAAAATGACGCGAAAATCCTCATTATGTTACAACATATATGATGCCTTTATGGTATAATCACAATACTAATACAACAATGTGCTTTATGGCATTACATCAATGAATAAGACATCAAATACGTGTGCATACAGCAAAAATAGGATACCCAATTGTAGGTGATGTTTTGTATAATCCCCACATAAAATGACTATGAGAAGACCTGCACTTGTGGAGTGTTTGATTATCTTCAGACTTGCAATTTGGTACATGATATGTACTATAAGCACAATCTTTGAAAAACATATCTTTATATATTTATTGTCTAGTACAGTATGGAAAAAATGAAACAACTTCTTCAAAAGTATTGAAAAAATGCTGCAATAGTATTGTGAGTTGTCGTGCTTCTTGTATGATTATTTGTTATCATCAGAAAGTATAATGCAACACAACAATGATATACAACATTTACAAGTGTTGATAAGTCATTTGCAGTACAATATCCTCGTACACGAGATGTACAACTACCAAAGAGTGACGCTGGAGCAATTGTTGCATCATTTGTAACAAACAATGATAATCTTGTTACAAAATCTAATACAAAACCATATATCAATATTGCAAAAGGAGCAGTAGCTGGTAAGTTGGATGATGTGTATGCAACAACTGTTACGAAATATCAAAACCTTTTTAAAAATGTGAAAATCATTTCTGAAGGAAATGAACGTATCAATGGAGAAAATGCAAAAAAATTAGTTTTTGAAGGGACACTTGGAGGAAGAAAAATGCATTATGTCATCGTATTTGTTCCATATCAAGATACAATCTATACATTGACTGCTGCATCAGCACCAGAAGATGCAACATTGCTTTCAAAAGAACTTGATACAATGCTTTCAACATGGAAGTTTCTAGAATAGTTTTTCCTAAGATAAGGTAATAAGAGAAAGAGATCACACTTTGTGGTTTCTTTTTTAGTATATAAATATTGTGATTATACACCACTTGACTCTGATATATAGATGGCTATAGTTAAATTCTAACAACCAATACTAAAAATATATGAAAACAAAAAAAATCTGGATTGTAATGATACTGGTGGTATTATTACAGTTGATGCCACGCTATGTGATGGCACAAGAAGTTACAACGCAAACAGTTTTGTTGCGTGAAGTGTATGGTCAAAAGACTCCGTCGCAAAATACTTTTTTGAGTGCTTTTGAAAATAGTATTAGTGATTTTATGTCTGAAAAAATCTCATTTGATGTAGTGCGTATGAAAACAGAATTAGTTTTTTTCACGCAAAATATATCGCAACCGGAAACATTAAGTCGTATATATTTTCCAGTAGTATCTTCTTGGAGTAATGCGTATGATGCCAAAACTGTTGCTTTATATAAAAATCTCGCAGATCTACAACAACAGATTAAAAAAGCTATTGCAGAGCAAGGGTATAATGGTCCAATTGGATTAGCTATTATCAAACTAGATTAATCAATAAAAGCCTCTCCGTGTATGGAGAGGTTTTCAAATTATTTTTTTATAATATTATCCATATAAAATTCGAGATTTTTTATTTTTTCAGAGTATGATCGATCTACAATACTAAGGATACGCATTTTCAATAATGCAACTTTTGTGAGAAGTGGTGCGTTTTCTCGTTTCCATGGGAAATTTGTTTGCAGAAATGATTTTTTATCAGAAAAGAAAGTGTTTGCAATTGCATATTGAAGTGAATGTGCTGCATATCTATCTGTAGTGTCATTATAATAAGATCCAGTTCATAATGATAATGCTGTATTGTATTTTCACTGTGCTGAACGAATTATGCTTCCTTGTGCAGGTCCGACAATATAAGTGCTTGTACCATCACCATATTGAATAATCAATGATCAAGTATCTGTTCGTGCAAAATTTTGACCCACATAGAGGGGATAGTTTTTGCGATTACATAAATCTTTTTGTGGTAGTGGAGAGTTGTTTATAGTCAAAGTTTTTGGTGTACTATCTGTAATACAGATGAAAGCAGGTACTTGGCTTGCTAAAAATGTGTCTAGTGAAGGTTGCGCATTATACACTGGAATAGCTGTAAAAACATAATGAAGTGCAGTTATACAACAACTAACAATTGCTAGAAATCAAATACCTTGTTGTTTCCATCACATCCATAGTCATACAAGAAAAATACTAATCGCTCCTTGTATTGTTCAAAACCATCCTATATCAAGAAGATTATATGCAAAAAATCCCCATCAAAAACAGATAATAAGTGTTCGTATAAGAATAGATGTTTGGAAGCGAGACATATAATGTAATAAGAAAATGAAATACTATTTTTGCATCCATGCTATGTAGGCAGCGTTGACCTCTTCTGGTTTGAGCCATACCATTTCAGGAATCTCATATGGGTGATTTTTGGCAAAATATGCATTGATCTTGTCTTTATTGTCTGCAGTAGTTTTTATAAGCAAGATTTTTTCTTCTTCTTGCTTCATATTACCTTCTCGCATATAGTATGATTTTACGTATTGTATTCTTTGTACGCAAGCAGCCATATTGCTTTTTACAAGACCAAGAATAAATTTTTTACAATCTCTTGGTTTGTTAGGATACGTTGTCATTAGGATGAGCATGTGAGTTATATGGTATGTAAAATAAGTGAGATTATATGTTATATTGACTATCGACCCCAAAAAAGATATAATTCATCAACTTACTTCATATAATGAAAATGACTCAAAAGAAAAGAGCATCATGGATGATATATGGTTTACGTTTGATTAGACCAATATTACATGCGTGTATTATGGCAGGAATTTTTATAGGAGCATATCATTTACGTCAGAGAACAGACCTTCTTCCAGGAGTACAATTACAGCTTCCTGGTATTTTGTTGGCTGATTTGAGACTATTTGCTATTATTAGTATTATACTTTTTCTGGTAATTCAATTTTCTTTTAAAACATATGCGTTGCAAAAACCATTGCATGGATATTATCAGCGTTTCTTTAAGTGATGGTTCTTATGGTTTATTGGAATGACATTTTTGGCGTTGTTCTGAGAGTGATTTTTGTTTCAACAAGGTATATCAAGATTTGTTATTTTGATCGTAGCTGTAGTCTGATGGTTAGGAATCTCTATTTTTGATATGTTTTGGAATGCATGGAATAGTAGATTGGAAACAAAATATCCTTATAAGATACTTGCTTTGTATCAGGATCAAGATCTATTAGATGCGTTTCTTGATGAGTTTGCTGATTATCATATCTATGATATTAGAGCAATTCCGATTGAAGAGTATGATACCAATCACCGTAACAATGATATTGATATTGTAGTGGTATTATGATGATATGATCAAAACTTTTTACAACCAATTGCAGATCATGCGCGTTTGCAAGGGAAGATGTTATATCATGTGCCAGAAAGTTATTTCTTAGAGGATCTAGTATCAACCAGTGCTCGTTTGTGACCAATTGTTGCATTGGAATATAAGCCAGGACCATTGGATGGATGGTATCGTGTGTGGAAGAGAATTTTTGATGTGTGAGCATCATTGATTGGTATTATTCTTTTGTCTCCATTTTTTCTTTTGGTTGCATTAGCAATTATTATTGATTCTAAATGACCAGTCTTTTTTGTACAAAAGAGAATTGGAAGAAAGGGGAAACCGTTCAACTTTATTAAGTTCCGTAGTATGTATACACAGTTTTCAACTGGTGATAACTATGGAGGTATTGAGGCTGAAAGATTGTATAGAAAACTCATCAAGAAACGTAATACAAGAGATGATATACTCCCAAAGATTGAAAATGATCCTCGTGTCACAAGAGTGGGACGTATCTTGCGTAAAACATCTATTGATGAACTACCAAACTTGTTCTGTGTTCTTATTGGAACAATGTCGCTTGTATGACCAAGACCACATCTGCCAAGTGAAGTAGAAAAATATGAACCACGAATGCATAGACTATTTGCAGCCAAACCAGGTATTACTGGATATGCACAAATTTTTGGAAGAGATAGTTTACCATTTCATGAAGAAGCAACATTAGACCTTTACTATATTCAGAACTGGTCGATTGCAATGGACTTACAAGTATTGCTCTCAACGATTAAAGTGGTATTTGCAGGAAGATAATAAGAATGTAATATAAGTCAGCTCACATGGGCTGATTTTTTAGATATTGTTTTGATGATTCTTTTTATTTGACTTATATTATAAAATATATATAATTATATAACATAAACATAATAATATTCACAAACAAAAAAAAGTAAAAAAATGAATAAATTTAAAATGTCGGTAATTGCTAAAGGGATTTTAGTTTTTACCATTGGAATGATCATGTTGACAACAACTAGTTGTTCAACAACAAAAACAACTGCTTCTACTTCTTCTGAAGAATGCAATATGCAAACTTTGATGAAGGAAAAAAGAGAAACAGAAAAGAACTTCGTGAAAACACTTGATAATTTATGGTTACAATTCCAGGGATTAAACAAGGATATCACAACATCAGATAAACCATTTTTGGAGTTATTTGATGAAAAAATGCAAGGTATGGAAGACACTTTGACCGTGTCATTAAAATCAATTCATGAGAAAAATGACCAGCAAAAGATCTGTACTTCTAATCAAGCAAATGCTCGTTGGAGTGGGTGGCAATTAGCCTACGAAGATGCAAAACAAGAACGTGTACGCGAGATGTTAAAACCACAAACGAAAAACAACTTTAATGATGTTTTTCAAAATGTATTTTTAGCATCCGAATACAATTTCTATTTGATGCGTGGAGAACCTATCTCTGAGCAAAAACAAAAACTTGTAAAAGAAGGTTTTGAAAAATATGCTCCGGTTTCTTTAAAAGGTAAAAGTTTTGAAGAAATTAGAGAAGCATTTATCAAAAGTTTTAACCTACAAGTTAAAAAAACTTATACTGGTTCAGAAGCTGTTGAATTTCGTGCCAAATGGGCTGCGAGAGTATTGCGTAATGAATTACGTAATCGTATGTTGGAATCTCGACTGCAACAGAACCGATAAAAGAAATGCATACCAATCTTTAAGCTGCTTGTAACTCAAGCAGCTTTTTTGATGGATCAAAAATAAGATAATGAAATATATGTTTTACTATATTTTTCGTAAATATGTCAACTATATGATATATTTTTTGAAAAAAGTAAGAAAAATTTGTTATAAAAAATATAAATCTTATGGTGATTTTGAAACTTTTAGAACATTTGTCTATATAATAGTGTCAATGTTTTATATTTCAACATATTACACCATGCCTATGGATAGACAATCTGATTTAGAAAAGAGCTTACAAGGGAAGGAACTTGTAGATCCTGAAAAAGGGATTGTAGAAAAGCAATTTTCTGAAGCTTTAAAGGGTTTGAAAGACAAAACGTATTCAAAAAACCCTGAAGATGATAAAGCTATTAAAGATGTTGTAGCGACTGTTGTCGATGATATTCTCGATGGAGAAACAAGAGACGGTATGCAAGAATCTATTAAGCAAGAAAATATTGATAAGCTTAATAGTGTTTTGTCAAAAGCTCAAGACAATAAAGAGATGATCAATCTGTTGTATGGATATCTCACAGAAATTGATGAGTTGTATACACAGTATACAGCTGAGATCAAACAAATTATTTCTTCTACGTCAACAGAAATTGTGACAGTATTTAATAGTATTCCACAAGCAGATTTTGCAAAAACAAAAATTTCTCTAGAAAAAAACAATACTGCTTCTGCTACAAAAACAGATGCAACTGTAAATACATCATCTAGTAAGGATATTAAAGAAGCTCCTAAAAATGATACAACAATTAATACTGGATTGGATGCAAAACTTGCAGCCGTAGATGCTCCAAAAGGAGAAAATAAGACAGATGTAACTATAGATAAAGATATTAATACAAAAGATACATCAAAAGAAGTTTCAAAAGATCCTGCAAAAACAGATAGTACAATTGACTCATGAATTACTGTAGATGCTGGTTTAGGAGATGGAAATGAAAAGAAAGAAAAAGCAGATGAGGCAAGTGCAAGTGAAGAAGTAAAAGAAGAATCTTCAAAAAGAAACTATGCTGAATATAAAGAATTTGAAGCCGAAGGTGTAGATCAAATGCCAGAAAGAGCGAGAAAAGCATTTAGAAAAGCTATTGAATCTGGACAACTTCATATGGGTGATGAAGTAACAGATGATGCAGTAATTTATGAAGGAGGAAAACTGGGAACAGAAAATACAACATTTAGAGATATGTTCCGTATGTTTAAAAATATAAATGTTGCAAATGCATTTACTATTTTGAAACAAGGATTGGATAACAAAGGATGAGATCTTGTAGAATTTGCAAGTATTGATAAAGGACAATTTGTTCTTAAGTCTCCAGATGCTGTAGAAAACTTCTGGAAGAAACAATTAAAAAATGAAAAAACACCATATAGAGCAAAAGATGGATTCTCTGGAACAGAAAAACATAGACTTGTACAATTTACAGAAACATTTTTCAAGATTGCAAACAAAGCAAATAAGCAAAATGCTAATGAAAAATTATTTATGGCATGAGTAGGTCTTGCGCTTGCAGCAGATAGTAATGATAAAAAAGTATTGTCACAAAGCCTGCTTGGGACACAAGAAATTTCACGTTCATTGGGAGAAAAATTAAAAAACTCTGATATGAAAATGGATACAGCAATAGCATGAGTATTGTGAAATTATAATTTTGATAAAAAAGTAGATAGTAAAGATATCCATACAGTGACTGGTCAAGAAATGGCAGCTATGTATAATGATATCAAAAATCAAATTATGCTTGCATCAAAAGAAACAGATCCAAAGTGTATCAAAGAAGAAACAGAAACTAAGATGGTACAAAATATGGTAGATATGTTGATTTATCATATTGATACAAAAGGAAATGGTGCAGGAAAAGTGGATTGGAAAACTATGAGTTTAAAAGGAAGAGATGCAGCAGTTGCTGAACTTAAAGGATTTAAGACAGAAAGAGAACTATTACAAAAAATTGCAGCAGTGCCATCATTGATTATTGCATATCAAGATATTTTCCGTCTTGCATGAGAAAATGCATCGGTATTATTTTTGAAAGGACAAGATGGATATAAAGAAGTTGTAGAAAGAAAAGTAAGATGACAAGAACCAAAGAAAGCTGAAGTTATTGGAGACTGGGATAGACCATATGAACAACTTGATGCGGACGCTATTGTAGCACCACAAGAAGTTGAAAATCTTTCACCAGAACTTAAGAAAAATGTAGAAAGTCATGTAAGCGAAGCATATGAAAGAGCAGTACAAGACTTGTACAACAAAGTAAAAGAAGGGAAATATGCTGATGGCACAGAAATTCCTGAAAATCTTAGACCTCAAATTGAAGGGTCAGCAGCAGAACTTCTTGA
>CAXYYI010000008.1:0-15134 GCA_964293055.1 uncultured bacterium
TTTTGAAGGAATAGATACTAGTTTTGCATAAGCAGTAATGTTCTACTTCATAATTTTTGTGTTGATCGTAACTCTTGTCCATGATTGAATAACTCTATAAGAAGCTCATCTTCTTCTACTTTGTGAAATTGATTATATGCTGATAATTGTAGTTCATCTGGCTTTATCGCAATATCTGATCTTAAATGTTTGAATATGGAAGGATATGTTTTTTCTAGTTCAGCTTTATGATTATGTAGGTATTGGTTCTCTGATAAGAGCAAATTAGTTTTATTTGTTTCTCTTGCATATTTGATACCCAAAAGTATTACTCTTCAAAAGAAATCTAATAGTTCTTGCATATTTGTAAATGAAACTTTTTTGTCAAACTCTCATAAAAATTCTTGTGCTTGTGTCGGTATATTATAATCATCAAAAGCAGGGTAGTTGAGATTGTCTGTAATAGCTCTTTTTGATAAAATATTATTTTGCATAAGTGATTGCGTGCTCTTTTTTAGGTCAGGTCATGTTGTTAAAAAATTGTCTTCTATATCTAGACTTGTATGTATTTTTATGACAGAGATTCATTTTGTACTATCTTTTGGTGGATAATTATTACGCAATTCTTCATATACTGTATAGTGAAATGCAGCTTGATCTCGTTTGTTATTTGAATTACCACCTTGTGGTATTTCTTGTTTCATAGTTAACACAATACAAATAAATATAAAAATATTAATATAACTATAAAAATTTTTTTGATAATAGCAAATATTTGTCTTGCAAATTGTATATATTGTCATACTTTATATATGTAATCAAAAAGAGTATTTTTATCTTATTACTATAGTTGTGATGAATCATACAAATCACCACCATGATCAAGAAAATAAACAACAAGCTACTACATCCTCTCATGCAAAAAACAATTGCCAAGATGCATGTAAAGATGTGTATCATTCAAAGAATTTTTGGATTGGTGCTGTAATTCGTATACTGTTTATGGTAGCACTCATTATTGCTGCATATATCTTTGGGTTACAACAAGGAATGATGAAGGGTATGTGGATGACATCAATGGGTGGATCGCAATATGGGATGATGAAAGAGTTGAGACATAAAGGTGATACGAAAAAAACTATGCCACAACAAACAAAAGATGGTGTTCCGGTAATGACTATTACAGAATGAGCTGGAACATGAAGATAATCTAAAAGAAAAAACTAGCTATATGCTAGTTTTTTTAGATATCATGTTAAGATAGTCAAAATATTTAGAAAAATGTTCTTCTTCCGTCAATCTTAATACCTATTTTTCCAAACAGTCATCTAATAAGCCCATTTCATACTCATTTTGCAAGGTTGGTAGCAACTTTCGTTGTGACTTTTGTTAGTGCTTTCACAAAAGGAGATTCTTCATGAGAGGTTTGTTCTTTTGTAGAACTATCTTTTTGATTAGCCTCAGAGCCATTATTTGATGAATCATCTTGTAATTTTTTTTCAAGTATCTCATATGCACTTTCAGGATCAATAGTTGTTGCATATTTTTTAACAAGCGATGAATCATTCACGATCGTATCTATCTCACTTGGTGTGAGTATATCCATTCTTGAAGCAGGTGATACCATGTATGTCCACACAAGTGGCGTTGGAATTCATTTTTCATCCAAACATGTCACAAATGCTTCTCATATTCCAAGTGCAGTGATATCATTTGCTATATCATAGATGTCTGTTTCGGGGAAATTTTTTGCAGCTTTTTCGATCGTTTCACGATCTTTCGCAGTAATTGCTCTGAGTGCATGTTGTACTCTTAATCCAAGCTGTGAGAGGATTGCATCTGGTATATCATCAGGAAGTTGTGTACAAAATATAATACCAACTCATTTTGATCTAATAAGTTTCATCGTCGTTTCTAGTGTTTCAAGGAGCTCTTTTGACGCATCCTTAAAAATAAGATGTGCTTCATCAAGAAATACTACAAGTTTTGGTTTTTCAAGATCTCATGCTTCTGGCAAAGTATGAAAAAGTTCTCCAAGAAGTGATAACATCGTTACTGAAAACAACATTGGTTTGCGTTGCATATCAGTCAAACGCAAAATATTTACAATACCTTTTCCATCTTTCTGCTGAAGAAGATCATTGATATCAAATGATGGTTCTCCAAAAAATGTTGCACCATCTTGTTGTTCAAGATTGATAACAGATCTTAAAATTGTTGTGAGTGACGCAGGTGAAGTATGTCAGTAATTTTTGGTAAATAGATCTTTCCCTTCGTCACTAATATATTGGATAACAGCTTTAAGATCAGTAAGATCAACGAGCGCTAAATGATTATCATCACAGAACTGAAATATAACTCACATGACTTCTGATTGTGTATCATTGAGTTCAAGCATTTTGCTAATAAGAATAGGACCTAGTTCTGTCACAGTTGTTTTCACACGTGCACCATGTTCCTGGCTGATACTCAAGAATTCAACAGGTGATCAAAACGCTTCATATGTACTTGTTAGTTTTGCAAATCTTTCTTGAATACGACTATTTGTCGCATCACCAGGCATAGCTATTCCACTAAGGTCTCATTTGATATCCATGAGTAATGTCGATACTCATTGTTGCGATAGTTGTTCTGCAATTACTTGGAGTGATTTAGTTTTCCCTGTCCCAGTTGCTCCAGCAATAAGCCCATGTCTATTGAGTGTTGAAAGTGGTACGCGTACTTGCACATCGGTAATATCCTCGCCAACTTTTGGTTTCCCCAAAAAAAGACTAACACCTTTAGGAGTATATGCAGATTGTCGTTGTGTAAGATAGTCATTTTTGTGATCAATTTTTGTCATTACTATAACACTTTCTAGAAATATAAATCTATAATAGAATAGGGGATTGCGTGTATTTTGCAACCTCATGTTTTATGAGATGTGAGTATAAAAAAACCTCCCGAATCGGGAGGTTAAATGTGATATAAACACATAATGTGTCTTAATCCAAGTTCTTTTTAATAGTAATTTTAAATGCTGTTCCAAATATCATGCTTTGTTGGATACCAACTACCATTCCTACTATAATACTATAAAAGTTTTGTGCTATTTGATCTTTTGTAAATGTTGATGTGTCAGGTCTGCAATAATAAAATAGAGTACCAAATACGATTAAGATATAGATAATTCCTAGGATAATAATGGATGTAGTTTTTTTATTATTGTTACCAACAATAATAAAGAGATTTCCGGCGAAACTTAAGGCAAATGTTGTTAATCCTAGTAGGATTATTGTAAAAAAATTTTCCATAAATTTGAGGTGTTTTATTTATATAATTAATTATATATATTATTTTGTATAATGTCAACACTTAATTTTGACAAAACCGCTTCTCCTGAGTAATATAATACTGTTATATTTTATCCCAAACAAAATTATACCATGGAAAGAGCAGTTGAGAAAGAACTTCAAAACACACTTAAGGTGTTTGCACCTATCTCATTACAACAACTGAATGCATCAGTAAGTTTTTTGGAAAGAATTGATACAAAGTATCTTGTTCATGTCAAAGATCTTGCTAAGATTGTAGAAGAACTTGAAAAAGACTATTACGTGCTCAACATCAAAGATATTCGTATGTTTGATTATGATAATGTCTATATGGACTCAAAAGCACTTGATTTCTACTATGCTCATGAACGTGGTGATGATGTGAGAGTGAAAGTAAGAACAAGAAACTATGTAGATAGTAATTTGTGTTTCTTCGAATATAAACATAAAGAAGGAAAACTTATTCGTAAATTTAGATATCAAGAAGATCCAAAACTGTTTGGGGTAATGGATGAAAATGCACAGCATTTCTTTGCAAGTATCTATGGAAGTTTGATGGAAGGCGCGTCAAAACTAGATATTATGCCTATGATGAAAACTACATATAAGAGATTTACTCTCTGTAGCAAATATGGTGATGAAAGAATCACTATTGATCTAGATCTCTCATTTACAGATCCAAACAATCCAGATTCAAAGAAGATTGAACTACCTCACTTGGCTATTATCGAATCAAAAGCAAGTTCTGCTAAATCTCGTTCAGCAAAAGTGATGAAAAAGTTTGGTATTGAAAAGGCTGGTGGATGTTCTAAATACTGTCTTGGATTGATCTACTTTGATAAAGTAGCATCACATAAGAGATTTAAAAACACTATCGCTTTCATCGAAAAAACTGGTGGATCTATATCTCATCAAAAAGTACAACAAAAAAAGAAAACAGTTGTTGCAAAAAGTGCATCAGCAGTATCAAATCTTAAAAAAGCAGTACTTGCCCCAGCGACAAAAGCAGCAACAAAATCAACAAAAAAAGTGCTTGCCACTGCTGTAAAAAAAGCTCCAACAAAATCACTATCGACAATCAAAAATCCAACTGCAAAAGCTATTGTGACCGTAAAGAAGACAGTAGCAAAGAAGAGATAAACTAGCTATATTATATAAAAACCTCGATACATCTATAATCGAGGTTTTTTGCAATATAATTTTTATATTTATAGTAGTTCTTCTTCCTTACCACTGCTTATAAAAAGCCAATGTCTCTCTTGCAGACCAGTTTACTATTTTGTGATCCTCAAGTCCAAGTACTTCAATTCGTTTCCATATAATATCCTTAGTACTACCTTCGATTTCCAAGAGAGCAGGAATGCTTTCGTACATATCGACATCAGCTGTGATATTCCCAAGATCAAGTGATTGCAAGTCGTATGAGTAACGTACTTTTTTCTTCACATGTACAGGGACAAGTCCAAGTGCTATAAATGCTTCTTCAAAAAGCGTTGGATGTTGTAATGTAACTTCAAATTCTTCACGTTCTTTGAGTTCTGTTCACGTGTTTTTTTTCTTTATAGTGAGGAGATATGTATCATTTTTCTTTCTCACCCTCATAGTTTCAAGAATAGAGGTTGGTTGTCCAGGCGCGAAATCATAACGTGTATCTTCCACTGTACCATGAAACATAAGTTGCGCATTGTGGAAATGTAGCTGTTTGAGAACAAATCACACATCAATTTCTAGAATTTTTACTTCTCTTTCAGTGAGATCACTTGTAACGTTATGTTTTGCCAAAAACTCTTTAGGCCATATAGAAAGCTTGTCGTGTGTTTGTACACTCAGCGCTTGACGTAAAAATGCTAAAAGTTCTTGTTCTTGTTCCAGTGATATAACTCCGAGTGATGACATAATTGAAATGCAGGATAAAGGGTAGAATAGTGCTGTCTATAGTATAGCTAATTATACAATAAAAACAAATATAAAACATCTCATTTTTCCTTGCGCCACCGACTGAAATCAGTAGTATAAAACTATGGACAATATATCACATGCTGTCTTTGGCAGTAGCATTATACACGCACTTTGGGGCAAGAAATATGGAAATAAACCAGCAATCTATGCGTTGCTCGCATCCAATATACCAGATATTGATATTGCTGTAAGAGCAATCCCATGAGTTGATGCTCTTCGAGCATCATTTTTTCATAGAACAGCCACGCATTCGTTATTGTTTGCAGTTCTATTCGCACCACTCATGTGATGGTTTGTTGCAAAAATTTTGCGTTGGCGAGATATGAGAAAATCAAAAAATATCCAAACACAGATTACAACTATACAGAATACTGAAACAGCACAAACTACTAATGTGGATAGAGCATCTCCTATACAGGTAACATCGTTAATACAATCACACTCATTTAAACAATCACGAAAAGATTGGACACTGATGACACTTGTGGCTATTTTATCGCATATCTTCTTAGATTGGTGTACAACATATGGTGTGTGGTTATTATGGCCATTTGTTGATATTGGATTTGAGGTAAATATTATTGCGGTTGTCGATATGTTTTTTACACTTCCATTGATCGCAATGGTTGGGTGGATGATATACAAACATCGTACACCAGAAAAAACAACGAAATGGCGCTTTGTATGAGTATGATTTGCAGCAATATATCTCATATGTATGGCTTTTATACAACAGCATTTCAAGCAGTCTATTCAAAATGATATGGCTGAACAGAAAGTTGCATATAATAGAATATTTGTCTGAGCACAAATACTGCAGCCATTTTTGCGATACGGTATGGTAGAACTTGCAGATGGATCATACAAACTCACATACAAAAGTATATTTGATAAGACACCAACTGTCTATGAAAATACCTATGGATATCATGAAGTTACAAATTGGATCAAAAATCAAGATAGTGTAGATAAACTTATTACAAGAGCTCATGGTTGGTATAAAATCAGTCAATGAGCCAATAATACAGTGCAATTTCATGATATGAGATTTGGAAGAGTCTTATGATGGAATACTGCATATAGTCAACCATGGATGTTTACATATACACTAGATCCAAATACTGGTGCCATAACTCGTGGAGAACCATGAAGATGATTTAATCAACCTTTTTCACTTATTTGGCAAAAATACTGGGAGAGAGTTTGGGGATGATAAATACAAGACCTTTAAAAACATTATATAATATCTATGACCACACAAAATTTGTATCACTATATCAAAACAGGAGCATTTTTGCATAATATAAAAAATCCTTATGATCTTATCGTTTGGGAAAAAATTCCTAATGCGTCGCTTTTACCACAATCAAATAATACGATTCACATAACATTTGCCGAATTGTGATACGATATGAGTGCTACTGGAACACTCTTGCAAAAAATAGGAGAGTATAAAAACGTTGTCCTTGTTTTAGACACGCTATGAAGTCGTGATATACAAGTGTTTTTACAAGCTGTATCATGACTGCAGAAAAAATCTGCGCCTGAGAAATTGACCATTATATCTCTATGAGCATGAGTAACAGGTATTATCAATAAACATACAATTGATACACAAGATTTGCACTATGTTATACCAGTGATGCAGGTTGCCGAACCTATTGATACCTATCATCTACACTATATATTACAAGAAAGTGGTTATACATATATAAGAGTTGGGCATGATGATATTGCTGATCATCTTTTCGAAGATCATGATCAACGTATTTATCAAAATTCATATATTTCACTAAAACCATTTGGATATAGTGGTATTTCAGGAACGATTTTAACAATTGGATGATTATTACCATATACATCTCAAGCACTACAATATGTTGATACAACATATGGGAAAAAATTTGATCTTTTTGTTTGTGGAAAGTATGATGATACACTTTCTGAAGAACTAGTAGATAGTATAAAACATACATGAAGATTGATTATTATACACGACCAATCAACTGATATTGTATTGACACAATTTGTAGAAAAATTCCTTGCAAAATATGCTTTGACAGATATACAAGTTTTGTATAAACATCCGCAATATCAATTACTATCAACATTGCTTCCTGGATATATTCATGAACAAGCAGGAGTAGGTAGTGAAAATCTTGCAGAATATTTCATCTCTCTTGGATAATCTTTTATGAAACAAAATCATCTATCTCAGTCATCACATATAACTTCTACAAGAGGTTCTAAAAAACTCTCAAAGGGTTTTACGTTGATCGAAATTATGGTTGCTCTGATGATTTTTTGAGTGTGAGTGATTGTATTATTGCGTGCAGTGGTATATTTTATCGGAGTAGGAGATGAGGTTAAAAAGAAAGCGCAAGCAACATTATTGGCAAAAGAAGCGCTCGATATAGTCTATAATCAAAGAGATACAAATCTTCGTCGCGGAGTCATATGGAATTGTGCTATTATCAATATCAATGCATCTATGCAAGCGTGAGCTCCTGCTGATGCATGTGATACTCTTTTTGCTCCAGGGAAGAAATTTATTGCGTGATTCAATGGTAGTGCATGATATACTATTTCTGAAGTATGAAATAACCCTGATAGTACAAAACTCTATACACAAATAAAAAATAATGTTGTTATATATACATACGACAATCAGTGAACACCGACACCATTTACCAGAGAGATAATCATAGAACAATCGACATTACAAGACCCTCAACTTAACTCAGATCAAGTTGTAAAAGTGACGGTTAAGGTATGATATATTCCAAATAAACCAGATCGCGTTGTTACTTTAGAAACATATCTTGCAGCATGAGAAAGAGTACAGTAAAAAAAGCGTTTACGCTTGTAGAAATATTGATAGTGATGGTCATTGCAGTTTTGCTGCTTGGAGTACTTTTTCAAGTATATCGTAATATATCAGATGTCGCGTTGAGAGTTCGTTATGAAAAAGAAGTTGGTAATAAGATAGTAACAATGCAGACAATTTTACAAAATATATTTGATACACATGTTATTCGTTATGACGCTTTGACTGGTGTAACTTGGAACTGAGAACAAGGATGGAGTAATATAATACCACTTCGTACGACTGATAATATACAAGCTGAGCTAAGACTTGATAGTGGCGCAATAGTCTATACAACATTTAGCGGATGAGTCCCAAATCCTGCAGCAATTCTTGGAAGTAATGCTATATTGTCGCAAGCAACATTTGTGATTATGCCGCTCAGTGATCCACAAACAACAAATACGTTTTCTCAAATATATCAACCATGAGTTTGGCTTATATGATCACTAACTTTGACAGACTATAAAACAACAAATACAGCAATTACATTTCCAGTACAAACATACTTTACAACTTTGCAAAGATAAATAGATGAATACACAAAAATTTACACGATTTTTATTATGATTTATTGCAGCATCATTGCTCTTGCGTACAGGTTATATTGACTCATATATTAATAAGTTTGTGCATCAAAGAAATCCAGAAGCACTCTCAACACAAGAAGAGAGTATCGCCTCTATAGAAAACATATATAATGTGTTGTCAGAATCATACTATGATAAGGATAAACTATCACTGACTGGTATGTGGGCATGAAGTATCAAAGGATTTGTTGATGCACTACAAGATCCTTATACAGAATACTTCACAACAGAACAAAATACAGATTTTATGGATGCACTGAAGTGAGAAGATGAGTTTGAATGAATTGGTGCAGCAGTTGCAAAAAAAGACGAATGAGTACAAATCCAAGAAATATTTAAGGGAACTCCAGCAGCTATTGCATGACTATTACCGCTTGATATAGTAATTGAAATTGATTGAGAAAAAACACAAAATATGACATTGACTGAAGCTGTCAAAAAAATTCGCTGACCAAAGGGTTCTACAGTCAAACTTATGATCTATCGTGCATCAGAAAAGACACTAGAAAAAAGAGTATTTACTGTTGAGGTAACAAGAAATGCAGTACAAATACCATCAGTAAGTAGTGATATAATAACACTGCCAAATACAGATAAAAAAATATGATTAATCGCGATTTCAATTATTGGAGAAGAAACAGAAACACTTTTGAAAAAAGAAATCCAAGTATTGCGTGATGCAAATGTACAATGAATTGTCTTAGATTTGAGATGAAATGGTGGATGATATCTGCCAAAAGCAGTTGAGATTGCTTCGCATTTTGTCAAAAAAGATCAAATTGTTGTGACAGCGAAATATAGCAAACATCCATCAGAAACATATACATCAAAATGATACGGTGATTTTGAAAATATACCAGTTGTTGTCCTTATTGATGGATTGACTGCATCTGCATGAGAGGTGATTGCATGAGCATTGAAACAACAAAATCAAGCAACACTTGTATGAGTAAAAACATTTGGAAAATGATCAATTCAAACTATTGCAGAAGTTGGTAGTGGAACAGCATTGAAATATACTATTGGAAAACGATACCTACCAGATGATACAAACATAGATCATGAATGAATTAAACCAGATGTTGAAGTGATATTTGATAGAGAAGCATATGCTAAAAATGCATTAGATAACCAAAAGCAAAAAGCACTTGATATACTAAAAGAGAAACTATTATCACAACCAAAATAATTTTATACATTATATATTCATTATAATTATGACAGATAACAACATGACTGAACAAAACCAACCCCAAGTAACAGTACGTATTGTCGATCCTGCGTGAGTAGAACAGATGTCTTTCGCAGCTTCAAAAACTAATAGTCTTACAGAAGATGCACAAGCTGCATGATATGAACTACCAACATCTTGTTGTGCTGGTGCTTGTTTTGTTTGTGGTGGACGCGTAAAACAAGGTATGGAATATATTGATATAGGGAAAATTTCAGTACCATTGATTGATATTGATGAAGATCAAGTGCTTATGTGTGTATGAGGTATCCATGATCATGCATTCACTGATGGGCAACATCATGAAATCATTATTGAGAAAGATATATAGGATAGATTTATCTTGTGCTTAGTTATCTTTCTATATATTAGTTACATAGCAGTTGACATTGATTTTTAGATATTTATAATTTGAAAAATAAAACAATAAAGTAATAATAATATGGAAAATAATAACGAAACTAAAAATGAAGAAACAACTTCTCCAACAAAATTTGAAAAAAGTATACTCTTGTATGGTGTGCATAAAAAAAATGTAGATGATCTTCCTTTTGATCAAGCTACGTCAATTATGAAAGAATTTGAAAAACTAGTAGAAAAACAACCTGAGTATATTGCCTTGGAAGAAGAGATAGAAAAATGGGAAATAAGCCATAAACTATATGATCACCATCGTTGGGTCTCAAAGTGGGAGTACGAAGATCATAAAGTTGGTACTTTGATTCATGTGACCGTAGACCAAGAAAGTACATTTCATGGTGCTATGTGTATTTGTTAATATTCATCTATGAAATTAGTAAACTTCCTTTTTGAAGGAAGTTTTTTATATAAAATTTTCTCTTTTATCCGACAATGTAATATCTATAGTAGATTGATTGATTGCAACAAGAGCGATCGACTTCGTTTATTATTACAATATTATTATGACAACACCACTTATTCAGACAATTGTAACGCAACTTGGTATGAAAGCAGAAGTTGTGACAAATATTATAGAACTTTTGGATCAAGGAAATACTGTGCCGTTTATCGCTCGTTATCGTAAGGAGTTGACGGAAGGGACAACAGATGAACAATTGCGTGACTTCCATGAGTTGTATACATACACCAAAAATCTAGAAGCTCGTAAGGCAGATGTGATTCGTCTGATTGCGGAAAAGGGTTTGATGACACCAGAGTTGGAAGCGCAAATTATGGCTGCAGAGACACTTGCTAGAGTAGAGGACTTATATAGACCATTTAAAGAAAAGAAAAACACAAAAGCGACAATTGCTAAAGCAAAAGGACTTGATCCACTTGCTGATATTTTGCGTGCATGTGCTTTGAGCAAAGAAGAGTTTGAAGAAAAAGCAGATGCATTTATCAAAGACACGGGTGATAAAAAAACAACTGTTGCATCTCGTGCAGAAGCGATTCAATGAGCCAAAGATATTGTTGCTGAAGATGTTAGTGATGATGCACAACTTCGTGATGATGTACGTTCTTTTGAAGAACAAAATGCGACACTCACAACCAAACCAACAAAAACTTTTGAAGAAAATGGTGTCTATAAGATCTATGCAAATTATAGTAAGAAAATTTCAGAAATGCCATCATATGCATATCTTGCCGTCACAAGAGCTGAAGAAGAAAAGCAATTGTCGTTGTCACTCCAATTGTCATATGGAAGAATTGTAGAACTTGCGAAGCAAGCATTTGTGCCAAAAGATCACAATACCGTTGTTGAGTATCTTGTGGAAGCACTGGAAGATGGACTTCAAAGACTTCTCCTTCCATCTATTGAAAGAGAGATTCGTAGCAACAAAAAACGTCGAGCAGATGAAGCAGCTATCAAAGTTTTTGGTGATAATATGAAACACCTATTACTCGCTGCACCTGTCAAAGGGATGACGGTATTGTGATTTGATCCTGCATTCCGTACAGGGTGTAAATTAGCTGTTGTTGATGCAACAGGAAAGTTTCTCACTAAGACAGTAGTCTATCCAACAGAACCACAAAACGATGTTGTTGGTGCTGAAAAAACAATTCTTGAACTTATCGCAAAACATAATATTCAATTGATCGTGATTGGAAACGGTACTGCATCAAGAGAGTCAGAAAGTTTTGTCTCAGCATTGATCAAGAAAAATAATCTTACAACAAAATATATTATTACCTCAGAAGCAGGAGCATCAGTCTATAGTGCATCAGCGCTTGCACAAGAAGAGTATCCAGATTTGGATGTAACTATTCGTGGGGCAATTAGTATTGCGCA
This sequence comes from uncultured bacterium, assembly GCA_964293055.1. Classification (GTDB taxonomy): domain Bacteria; phylum Patescibacteriota; class Gracilibacteria; order Absconditabacterales; family Absconditicoccaceae; genus JBDHUW01. The sequence continues at coordinate 12,194 of CAXYYI010000008.1, forward strand.
TCGTGTGCAAGATCCATTGGCAGAGCTTACAAAAATTGATCCAAAAGCAATTGGTGTAGGGCAGTATCAGCATGACGTTGATCAAAAACTTTTACAACAAAAACTTGATGAGAAAGTAGAAGATGTTGTAAATAGTGTGTGAGTTGATGTAAATACTGCAAGTTATACACTCTTGCAATATATCGCAGGACTATCAGCAACAATTGCAAAAAACATTGTTGCATATCGTGATGAAAATGGACCATTTACGAGCAAAGCACAAATCAAAAAAGTAAAATGATTGTGACCAAAAGCATTTGAACAATGTATTGGGTTCTTGAGAATTACATGAGGTGAAGAGCCACTAGATACAACAGGTATTCATCCAGAAATTTACGACAAAGTGTACGCGCTCTTGAAAAAAGAGTTTGCAATCCTTGGACCAAAAGAGTTCAAGAAACTTAAGAAAGCAGAGCAGGCAACTGCAACACTTTTGCAACTACCACTTCCTGAATCACTTACATCACATGTGACGACTGCAACTATTGAACAACGAGCAGATACATATGAACTTGGTTTTGAAACACTCAACGACGTGATTAAAGAACTGCACCGTCCATGATTGGATCCTCGTGATGATTTACCACCGCCACAGTTTAAGTCAGATGTCTTGGATATTGAACATGTACAACTTGGTATGACGTTTGATGGAGTAGTGAGAAATGTGACTGACTTCGGTGCATTTGTTGATATTGGGCTTCATAGTGATGGGCTTGTGCATAAGTCGCAACTCGCAGATCGTTTCGTTGCGCATCCAAGTGATGTTGTGCATGTCGGACAACAAGTCAAAGTCAAAGTTATTGATATCGATATTGAAAGAGAAAAAATTTCACTCTCTATGAAAGATGGATCTGGTGCTGCTACACCAGCAACACCAAAACATGTCTCATCACAAAATCCAACACATACCTCGCAATCATCACAATCAAGTAGATCACACACAACTCCTGATCGTAGCAATAATCGCTCTTCGAGCGAAAATTCTTTGGGTGGAAATATTGCGTGGAAGTAAAATAACGTTTCATTTTATTATATCATACAAGAACTTCTGTATATATACAGAGGTTTTTTGTATATAAAATACTTGTATTATAGAGTAGTAAACATATATTTCATTTGTTTTATGATGTATTTCATACATATAATGCCTATGTATAAACATAAATTCTCACAAACAAAATATAAAAGTGCTCTTACTCTTATAGAGATGTTGATAGTTATAGTTATCATTTGAATATTGAGCGTTGCATTGGTACCAAGAATTATATGAGCTCAAGCAAGAGCAAGAGACAGTGCAAGACAAACTCATATAAGAGATATAAATAATGCACTGCAAATATATTATAATGACCATACATCTTACCCAACTGGAGCATTATATCTAGCTAATACTAAACAATATATAACGAATACATGAACTGCTTGGGTCAATGTACTTCAAAATCAACTATCACCTTATATTTCGTCTTTACCAAGTGATCCAGATGCTTCTAGAGCATACGTTTATGGGTATGTTTATAATACACCTGATCATTATTATAGACTTTATGCTGATTATGAAATTAAACTAAGTGAAAGACTTCTATGATGATATCGAAATATGGAAACAATGTCTGGTAGTAGATATAGAGATATGAGTGGTAATGGTAATGATGGAACAGTATATTGATTATTGTCTACTGTTGCTGGTAAAAGATGAAAATGATTATCTTTTAATAGTAATGCAGAAAGATTGGTTATAAGTCCGATTACAGGTAGTGTTGTTAGTATATCTCTTCGATATAAGAGAGATGAAACGCAATCAGCGGCAAATCGAAGGACACTCTTATGACATCAAACTGCAAATATTCATCACTTAATTCTCCATCAATCTACAAAGAATATATGAATCTGGGATTGATGATGGAAAGATTTTTGATACACAGTACCTAATGATAGTAAGTATCATCATTATGCAGTAGTATATAGAAATTGAGTTGATGCGACACTGTATGTAGATGGATGAAATACATACTCTAGTAGAATAGCAACAACATTGAATCATATAACATATCCTATATGATCAATTTGAAATCGAACAGCAGGGACATATTATGCAGGACTTATAGATGAAGTTTATATATTCAATCGTGCATTAGCTTTATCTGAAATTATCGATATTTACAATCAACAATAATAATTTTCTGTATCTTTGATTTCCTTTGTCTTGACTTATTGTATAATATCATTATCATGGAAAATCACATAAATAAATATAAAAATGAGTAAAGAAGCAATTGGTAACTTGGTAGAACGCGTAATTGGATGTGTAGCTGAAGAGTTAGGAAATGTAGAATTTGGCATTCATGATCTTATTGAAATAGATAGGGTCTTAAGTGAAAAGTATCGTCACTTTTTTACTAAAGATCAAGGACGAGAACTAAGATCATTATTACATAATATATCACATAAACTTAGTGATATAGTGTGGAAAAATAGAGAATTAAAATCGCATTTTGCAGATTATTTAACTCCGTTAACTCAAACAATAGAAAAGTCACAAGATGATGTCTCTGTTGAGGCTTTATTCAATGCGCTACAAGTATATCTTGATGTTGAGATACCAAAAATTTGTACGACAACTGGCAGTGTTTCCTAGCCAGTTTTTTTATTATGTTATATGTATTTTATCGGTGTCTTGTTGTTCTGAGAAAAAATCTTGAAAAATCTCTTGCAAAATGTGTGCAAGTTACTTATAGTAGTGCCTATCGCTCAAACGAGTTTTTTGCTATTGGGGAATCGTCTAATGGTAGGACTACGGACTTTGACTCCGTCTGTCTAGGTTCGAATCCTAGTTCCCCAGAGTCATATAGTTGTGATGAATCATACAAATCACCACCATGATCAAGAAAATAAACAACAA